>JAGWVP010000318.1 GCA_018970825.1 bacterium
CAGGTGGACCTCGGCCTCGACGGTGGGTTTGCCGCGCGAGTCGAGGACCTCGCGGGCGTGGACACGGGTGATCGCGGTGGGCGCGCTCATGCTCGAAACCTCCGGCGTTTCCGGTCCGGTAGCCCAAGGGCGCGAACGAGTCGAGGGGTGCCCGGCCCGGGGCCGCAGGCGATGCGCGAGGTCCCGGTTCGCAGGCACCGGGGGCTCGGCCCGGGGGCTTCGGCGAGCCCGGCGAAACTGCGCCGCGCGACCGGGAAGTGAACCCGCGGCCTCGGCGGCGAACGCGTTCCCCGCATCTCTGCACCGCAGGGCCGCGTGAATGCACGGCGTGCAAGATCGACGCTCGATGTCGCTTTCGCAGTGTCCGGCCGTCCGACTCGCGTGATAGCCGCCCCGTCCGAGCGCGGCGATCCGCACGCGCCGACGAAGGGAGGACATCGTGGAGCCGAAGCACGAACGAAGGAAGTCGACCGACCCGCAGACTCGAACGGCCGTTGCCCTCGGCGCGAGTGGGCCGGTCACGGCAACGGTGGCCGCGTGGGCGTGCCTGCTCGCGATCGCAGGCCTGCTCGTCGCCGCGAGCCCCGCCGCGGCCGTCGTACCCTCCGAACTCTGTACCGGGAACCCGTGTGCCGTCTTCGGCGCGTGGACGCTGCCCGCCGGGACGCGCCTCGACTTCGGGGCCGAGACCGCGCTGCGCCTGAAGCCGGGCGCGACGCTGACCGTCGGACCCGGGCGAGGCGTGCGAAGCCTCTCGCTGGTCGCCGGATCGATCGTCCTCGAACCGGGCGCGAGGATTCTCGGAGCCGGCGATGACGCCGCGGTCGGGCTCGTGGCCCTTCGTGGCGACGTGGACCTTCAGGCGGCCGGAACGTCGGCGGCGCGAATCCTGGTCGACGCGGCAGCGAGCCCGACCGGCTCCGGCTCCGCGGGCTCGATCGACATCGAGGCGACCGGATCGATCTTGGTCTCGGGCGTCCTCGATGCGAGCGCCACCGGGGAGGACTCGACCGGAGGCACCATCGAATTGATCGCGGGCGGCTCCGTCTCGCTGCTCCGGGACGTCGCGTTCGGAGCCTCGGGACCCGGGTCTTGGGGCGGTACGTTCGCGGTCGAGGCCGGCGGACCGGTTTCGATTACAGGTGCACTGCTCGGGCCCGGCACGGGCCAGGGTGGCGAGGTCACGATTTCGAGCCTCGCCGCCGTCGCGCTCTCGAAGCGAGTCGACCTCGCGGGGGGTGCCCCGGACGGGGCCGGCGGAGCCCTCTCGCTGGTGGCCGACGGGGACGTGTCCCTCGCGCAGGTCACGGCCGGCGGCGGAAGCGGGTCGGACGGGAGTTGCGGGGACGGGGGCGTCGTGACGATCGACGCGGCAGGAGCCATCGCGCTCGGCGGACCGCTCCAGTTGCCCGGCGGAAGCGACTGCAGCGGCGGAAGCCTCGCCGCCACCGCCGGCAAGACCTTCACGCAGTCCTCCGCGGCCTCGCTCGTCGCGACCGGAGGCTGGAGCGGGGGAGAAGTCGAAATCCGCGCGGCCGGTGCCACGACTCTTCGCAATTTCGACCTGTCGGGGAGGGACGGCGGCGGGTCCTTCGACGTCTTGGCGACCGAGGGAGCGATCGAGCTTCAGGGCGTCGTCGACGCGACCGGATCGGGAAGCGACGGCACGCCCGGGGCGATCGTCGTCCAGGGCTGCCAGGTCTCCGTCGCGGCGACTTCGCGGCTGCTCGCCACCGGCGACTTTCACCTGGAGCCCTATGGCCGCATCCGGCTCGTCGCCGGGGGCCCGCTCGTCGTCGCAGGGATCCTGCGGGCCGAGTGGAGCAACGAACTCGTCGTCCGCAGCGGCTCGCCCACGTTCGGCGTCGGTTCCCAGGTCTCGCCCGCCCCGACGACGCGTGTCGATCCGGTGCTTCCTTCGTGCGTGCAACTCGCCGTCTGCGGCGACGGGGTACTCGATCCGGGCGAGGCCTGCGACGACGGCGGAAACGCACCGTGCGACGGCTGCTCCTCCACCTGCGACCGCGTGGACGCCGTCTGCGGCGACGGGACTCCCGAGTGCGGGGAGGCCTGCGACGACGGGAACTCGCTCGACGGGGACGGCTGCACGAGCGACTGCAGGCTTCCGGGGGCAGCGACGAACCGGTGGGTTGGTTCGACCGTGAACCACGGCTGCTTCGCCCAGTGGATTCTCTCCGCGGAGGATCTCCGGACGAACGACAAGACCGGGTTTCCCGCCCTCGACCAGTGGTGCATCGACGGCGACGAACGCTGCGACCGCGACGGGCGAAACGACATGACCTGTTCCTTCGAAGCCCGCATCTGCGTGCGCGGCGACGACCCGAGGCTCGCCGAGTGCCGCGCGACCGTCGCGCCGATCGCAGACGTGGTCGTTCGGTCCCCGTCGGCGCTCTCGGGAGGGTCGGCCGTGGATCGCGCGAACACTTCCGCGATCGCCGCAGCCCTCGGAGCCCTGGGCGGCACCGTCCGGGTCGGATCCACGACGGTCCGGTCCGGCCCTCCCATCGAGACCTTCGAGACCTGCACCGCCCCCTTCCGCATCTCCGTTCCCCGGACCGCCGCCGCGCAACGCTACGAGATGTTCAACCTGGGCGCTCACGACGTGCGCGGAGCCACGATGGACTCGGTTCGGATGCGCCTGCACTGCCTTCCGAACGACTCCGTCTGCGGAAACGGCGTGCTCGAGGTGACCGAGACCTGCGACGACGGCAACCGAATCGATTGCGACGGCTGCAGCGCCCGCTGCCGCGTGGAGCGGTGCGGCGACGGTGTCGTGCAGTGCGGCGAGGAGTGCGACGCAGGGGCGGCGAACGGGCCGGGAGGCCCCTGCACCAGCGAATGCACCGAACCCGCCCCCTCGCTTCGCATCCCGGGTGGGGGGACGCGCGGCCTCGACTGCGGCCACGAGTTTGCCGCGAAGCTCGACCCCGGGAGGATCCGCACCGACCCGACCGGCGTCCCCCGCCCCGACCAGGACTGCGTCGACGGGAACCCTCTCTGCGACCTCGACCCCGCCCCGGGGTCATGCACCTTCCGGCTCTGGTCCTGCGTCGGCGGGAACGACGATCGTCTCGCCTGCCCCGCCGCCGCGATCGACTCCTGGCAGGTCGTGGAGCCCAAGAGCAGGTCGACCGGTCGGCACCTCGACGCTCGCAACGCCCTGCTGCGTGCGCTCGAGGCGCTTCCCTCACCCGCGGGGCCCGGCGAGATCTGCACGCCGCCCTACGAGGTCGCGGTCCCCGTCGCCGGCAAGGGCATCCGGCTGAAGCCGAAGGTCCGCTACAGCGATCTGCCGAACGCGGACGCCGACACGATTCGCCTCCGCTGCCTTCCCTCGGCAACCCCCTGACCGTGACGGCCCGGCGGTCGAGGCTTTCCCGTCGCTAGGGAGCCCGGCCGCCGGACCACGGTACCAGCGGGGCGATGGCGGGGGGACGTCAGAGCCCGATCATCTTCGCCATGTAGTGGATCATCGTCTCGTCGGCCCCGCCCCCGATCGAGATCAGGCGGGAGTCGACGAAGGCCCGCCCTGCGGCGCTCTCGGTCATGTATCCCATACCGCCGTGGAGCTGGATGCACTCGTCGGCCACGTAGCGCGACGTCCGTCCCACCACGAGCTTCGCCATCGAGATCTCGAGCGTGGCGTCCTCGCCGCGGATCCGCTTGCGGATGCAGGAGTGGACGAGCTCCCGGTCCGCCGTGATGCGAGTCAGCATCTCCACCAGTTTGAACTGCGTCACCTGCATCTTGCTGAGCGGCTTCCCGAAGAGCACCCGCTGCTCGCAGTGCTTCCTCGTGATCTCCCAGATCGAGCGAGACGAGGCATTCGAGCTGACGCACGCGACCAGGCGCTCGTCCTGGAACTGCATCATCTGCTGCTGGAAGCCGCGCCCGACCTGCCCGATCGTGTTCGACACGGGAACCCGGACGTCCTCGAAGAAGAGGAGACCCGTGTCCGAGCCCCGGTTCCCGATCTTGTCGAGCAGGCGGTAGGTGAATCCCGGCGAGTCGGTCGGCACGACGATCTGCGAGAACCCCTGGTAGCCGGCCGAGGGATCGGTCACCGCGAGCAGGCACAGGAAGTCCGCCGTCGCGGTGTTGGTGATGTACATCTTCGAGCCGTTGATCACCCAGTGATCGCCGTCCCGGACGGCGCGCGTCTTGATTCCGGCGACGTCGGACCCCGCGTCGGGCTCCGTCACCGCGATGGCACCGACCATCTCTCCCTTGATCGCGGGAACGAGGTAGCGCTGGCGCAGGTCGTCGGAGCCGAACTGGTGGAGCGACGGCGTCGCCATGTCGGTGTGGGCGCTGATGCCCATCGTCACGCCGGCGTTGTCCGAGCGCGCGA
>JAGWVP010000001.1 GCA_018970825.1 bacterium
ACGAGACCTTCATCCGCCAGCTGAGCGTGATTCACAAGGAAGGGCGGCACTTCTCGCCGGCCGCCGAGCGGTTCATCGAGACGCTGGTGCCGAGCGAGGCGCAGTCGGGAATCGAGCCCCCGTCGGAGAACGAGAAGGCGTCCTCGGCGGCGGGCTGATCCGCCCGTCCGGGGAAGACGAGGCGCCGGGGACCCGCGTCCCGTCGGGGCGAGGGCGCCCGGTCCGCGGACCGGCGAAGGACCCGGACTCGCCGGCCAGGACGAGCCACGCCTCGAGCAACTCGATCTCCACCGCGAGCCGCGACCGCTCGCGCGCGCGGTCGGCACGGGCGAGCGCCGCGTGCAGGGTGGGCGCCGCGGGATCGCCCGAGCGCCCGCGGAGTTCCGCCGCCTCGAGCCTCGCGAGCGCGCGACGCCTGGCGTCGAGCTCGTTGCGAGCCGCCGCCGCGCGGCCCGCGTTCCCCGTCCCCGCGATCGCGAGCCGCACGAGCAGCGGCCGTCGCAGCCAGTCCGCCGACGGCACCGGCCGGGCGAGCCAGCGATCGAGTTCCCGGCGGCCGAGATCGGTCACTTGCCAGACTCGCCGTCCGCGGGCGTCGGGCGGCTCCTGGGCCGGCGCGATCGCGCCCTCGCGCTCGAGTGCACCGAGCGTCTCGTAGACGCGCGCGGACTCGACCCGCCGGACGGCGCCGGCGAGGGCCGCGAGCCGCGCGGCGACGCGGTATCCGTGCGAGGGCTCCTGCCCGAGGAGCCCGAGGACCAGGTGCTTGAGTGCCATGCGATCGACCTCCCGCGGGCTCGATCATCACGCCGTCGGTGCCCGGCCAAGCACCCGGCCCGCCTTCATGCACTCGGTGCATGAAGACCGCCGTCGCGGGGGCGTCGACCCGGCTCAGCCGAGCAGCGGCCTCACCTCGGCGGCGAACAGCTCGAGCTGCTCGGGGCTGCCGAAGTCGCCGAACATGATCGCGAACTCGCCCACGCCGAGCGCCGCGCGCGCGCGCAGGGCCTCGGCCACCTGCTCCGGCTCGCCGACGTGGCAATCGCCGTCGAAGCGGGCGAACCCGCCGATCCGCTCCATCGCGCGCTCGCGGGCCTCGCGCACGCCCCGCTCGCCGCGCCCGACCACGACCAGCACCTGCTCGGAGACCGCGATCGCGTCGGGATCGCGCCCGATGCGCTCGCACTCGCGCCGGAGGCGCTCGCGCTTCGCCGCGAGCTCGCGCCAGGCCGGGTTCGGGCAGTTCCACTCGTCGGCGTGCCGCGCCACGAGCGCGAGCAGGCGTTCTCCCGCGCCGCCGACGACGATCGGCAGCCGCCCCGGCTTCGGCAGCGACGGAGCGTCCGCGACCGAGTGGTGGCGACCGGCGAAGTTCGCCCGCGGGTCGCGCCACAGGCGACGAGCGATCTCGATCGTCTCCTCGAGCTGCTCGAGCCGGACGCCGGCCCGCGGAAACGGGTAGCCGAAGGCACGGTACTCGTCCTCCATCCAGCCGACGCCGAGCCCGAGGCGCAGCCGTCCGCCGGACATGGCGTCGACGCTCGCCGCGAGCTTCGCGAGCAGCCCGGGCGAACGATACGAGTGGCAGGCGACGAGCGGTCCGATCGACACCCGGCGCGTGGCGAGCGCGACTCCGGCGAGCGCGGTCCAGACCTCGAGGTGATCCCGGTCGGGCTCGCCCGGAAACCAGAAGTGGTCGTCGAACCAGAGAGCGTCGTAGCCGAGGCTCTCGATCTCGCGCGCGCGGGACTCGACCTCGGGCCAGCGCAAGCCCGCGAGCGGCAGGAAGACGCCGCATCGTGGCGCACGGGGAAGGCTCACGATCGGCAGATTGCACCGTTTCGGCGCCCGGGCGCAACGCGGCGAGTTCGCGCCACGATCGTGGAGGCCCGGGCGCCCGGGTTGACAACGCGACGGTCGGTCGCGACGGTTCCTGCGGAATCGGGGGATCGAATCGATGGCGGACAAGCGTGATCGTCGCGTCGCGGTGGTGGGAGCCACCGGGGTCGCCGGGCAGCAGTTCATCGCGGCGCTCGACCGCCACCCGTGGTTCCGGGTGACGGCGCTCGCCGCCTCGGAGCGCTCGGCCGGGCGCAGCTACCGCGAGGCTCTCACCGACGCGAAGACCGGCGCCCGACGCTGGTACTGCGACGAGGATCCCTCGCCCGAGATGCTCTCGATGCCGGTCGTCGACGCGCGCGATCTCGATCTCGACGCCTGCGACATCGTCTTCACCGCCGTCGAGAGCGACGCGGCCCGCGATCTCGAGCCCCGCTTCGCCAAGCGCCAGCCGGTGTTCTCGACCGCGTCCGCCTTCCGCTACGAGGAGGACGTCCCGATCGCCGTCCCCGGCGTGAACCTCGACCACCTCGACATCGTCGCGGCCCAGCAGAAGAAGCGCGGCTGGAAGGGCTTCGTCGTCCCGCTGCCGAACTGCACCACGATGGGGCTCGTCGTGACCCTCAAGCCGCTGCTCGACGCCTTCGGGCTCCGCCGCGTCGTCATGACCTCGATGCAGGGGCTCTCGGGTGCCGGTCGCTCGCCCGGCGTCGCGGCTCTCGACGTGGTCGACAACGTGATCCCGTACATCGTCGGCGAGGAGGAGAAGGTCGCAAAGGAGACCGGCAAGATCCTGGGCGGCGTCGCGGGCGACCGTTTCGCGCCGCACCCGGTCATGGTCGCCGCGACCTGCACGCGCGCGAACGTGCGCGAGGGACACACCGAGGCCGTGCAGGTCGAGCTCGAGCGCGAGGCGACCCTCGACCAGGTGCGCGAGTGCTTCCTGCGCTTCGGATCCGAGTTCTGCGCGCGCGGCCTGCCGTCGGCCCCGCAGAACCTGATCGTGCTCCACGACGACCCCTTCCGCCCGCAGCCGCGGCTCGACCGCGAGGCCGGCGGCGGCATGTCGACCTCGGTCGGCCGGCTCCGCCTCGACGCGGCGGGCCTGCGCTACATGCTCGTGTCGCACAACACGAAGATGGGGGCCGCCAAGGGCGCGGTGCTGGTCGCCGAGCACCTGGTGGACGCGGGCCGCATCTGACGCCGGGGGACGATCGGCGCGAGGCCGCGCGCGGCCTCGCCGCCGTCCTCGCGCTGGGCGCCCTGCTCCTCCTCCCGGGACTCGGAAGCTACCCGCTCGTCGACCCGACCGAGGCTCGACACGCCGCGGTCGCGAGCGAGATGGCGCGGGAGCACCGCGTGCTCGTGCCGCTCCTCTACGGCGAGCCCTACCGCGACAAGCCCTCGCCCTACTACCTCCTGTTGCGCGCGGCCCGGCGGCTTCCGCTCGGGGTCGAGGCCGCGCTGCGGCTGCCGTCGGTGGTCGGGACGCTCGCGACCGCGTTCCTGCTGTTCGGCTTCGCCCGCAGGCGCATCGGCTCGCGCGCGGCCGCGGTCGGCACGGCGGTGTTCCTCGCCTCGCCGCTCGTCGTGGTGCTCGGTCGGTTCGCGGACCAGGACGCGCTCCTCGCGACCTTCGTCACGGCCGCGGTCGTCGGACTCCTCGCGGTCCTCGACGACCCGTCGCGCAGTCTCGCCCCGGCCGCGGTCGCGATGGGCCTCGGCTCGTGGGTGAAGGGGCCGGTCGCGATCGTGTTGCCGGCGTTCGCCGCGGGGGTCGTCGCCGCTTCCCGGCGCCGTCTGCCCGACGGGGACCTCCTGCGGCGGGCCGCGCTCGCAGGCGTCGTCGCGTGCGCGATCTTCGCGGCCTGGGTCGTGCCGGCGTGGGTCGCCGACCGGGACTACGTCTCGGCCTTCCTGCTGCAGCACAACGTCGGCCGGTTCGCCGACGCGTCGACCGGGCACCCGAAGCCCTTCTGGTTCTACCTGCCCGCGATGCTGGGGGCGATGCTGCCGTGGTCGCTGCTCCTGCCTGCCGCGATCGCGGCCCCGGCCTCCACCCGCGCCGGCGCGCGGGATGCGGAACGCGACCTGCTCGCGTGGGCGGCGGCGATCGTCGGCTTCTACTCGCTCTCGCGCGCGAAGAGCGCGGGCTACGTGCTGCCGGCGGTCGGGCCGATCGCGCTCTGGCTCGGATCTCGACTGGTCGCGGTCGCGGACCTCGCGACGGACCGCTTCCCCGCCGGGAAAGACGCGCGGGCCGGAGGTGTCGATGCCGCCGCGGCGGCGGCCGTTGCGGGCGAGCGTGCGACGGCCGTCGAGCCGGTCGCGCTCGCCCGCGTCGACGGGCTGCTGCGCGCGGCACTCGGCGTGCTCGCCGCCGCGACCGCGGTCTCGCCGCTCGCCGCCTGGATCGCGCTGCACCGCGAGGCACCCGCGATCGCGGCCCCGGCCGCGCTCCTCCTGGTCCCGGTCGCGATGGTCGGCCTTCTCTCGGCCCGTGCCGCCTGGCGCGAGCCTCGCCCGCTGCGCGGCGCCGCCCTCTGGACCGGGCTCGCCGCGACGTGTCTCGTCGTCGTCGTCTACGCGGCGCTGGCTCCACTCGCCGCGGAGATCGCGAGCGACCGGCACCTCGCTCGCTTCGCAGCGGAGCGGGCGCCGGGACTTCCGCTCGTCGGCTTCCGGCTCCACCCCGCGTCGCTCGCCTTCTACTCGCCCGGGGCGGTACGCAAGGAAGTCGACGTCGAGGAGGTGAAGCGGCTCGCGGCCTCGGGCCCGATCGTCGTGCTGGCGCGGGAGAGGGACGAGCGGGCGCTCGAGGAAGCAGGACTCCGCCTCCATCGCTGGACCCCGAGCGCGCGCCATTGCCTGTTCGGCACGACGCCCTCGCCGCCCGTGCCGGCCGCGGGCGACGACCGAGGGGCCGGGTCGATGCCCTCCGAGGCGCCCGGCGATCGCGGGGCGGGTCCCGGGGCGACCCGCGAGCGGGCCGGTCCGCGACGACGTGCCGACGCGGTCCCGGCGACGGGGCGACGGGGGCGACCCGCGTCGGACCCGGCCGCCTCTCGATGCTAGAGGCGAGCCGATGCCCCGCTCCGTCTCGTTTCTCGCAGGCGCTCTCGCGATCGCGGTACTCGCCGCGGCGGTGAACCTCCCCGGGATCTCGGACCAGCCCTTCTACACGAAGGGCGAACCGCGCGAGGCCATGGTGGTCTGGGAGATGGCCCACGACGGCGGGCTCGTCCTGCCGCTGCGCAACGGGACCGAGATCCCGTCGAAGCCGCCGTTCTTCCACTGGCTCGGGCTTCTCTCGTCGAAGGCGCTCGGCTCGGTGTCGGAACTGAGCGTGCGGTTGCCGTCGGCGGTGCTCGGCACGCTCGGCACGGTCGC
The DNA here is from genome assembly GCA_018970825.1 of bacterium. Taxonomy (GTDB): domain Bacteria; phylum Desulfobacterota; class Binatia; order UBA12015; family UBA12015; genus REEB422. Next base: position 5,230 of record JAGWVP010000001.1, read on the forward strand.
GGTCTATGCCTTCGGCGCGTGGACCGGCCGCCTGCGGTCGGGCGCCCTCGCCGCGACGTCGCTGCTGCTCTCGTTCGAGTGGCTCCGCGCGGCGCGCTCGGCTCGCGTCGACATGACGCTCACCTTCTTCCTCACCGCCGCCTTCCTTCTGTTCGGCGTGATGGATCGCGCCGGCGTGACGCGCGCACGTCTCGTCCTCTTCTACGCCTGCGTCGTCGCCGCGAGCCTCGGCAAGGGGCCGGTCGGGATCGCGCTGCCGGCGGCGGTCGTCCTCGTCTACGCCGCGATCCGGCCGCCCGGGGACGAGGGCTCGCTCGTCGGCCGGGTGCCCGCGAGCCCCGGCGAGGACCCGGGCCCGCTGCGATGGCGGGAGCGCTTTCGGAGCGTGGTCGCGACCGTGCGCGATCTCGAGCCCCTGCCCGGGCTGGCGGCGGTCCTGCTGGTGGTCGGCGGCTGGTACGCGGCCGCCCTGTGGATCGGCGGCGACAGCTTCTTCGTGAAGCAGGTGCTGAAGGAGAACGTGTTCCGCGTGATCGACCCCGAGCGGCTCGACACGGGGCACGTCCACGGGCCGTTCTACTTCGTCCCCGGGTTCCTCCTGGGCGCGCTGCCCTGGAGCCTGCTCGCCCCGGCGATCGCGTGGTGGATCTGGCGCTCTCGCCCGGTCGACGCGACCACCCGCTACCTGGTCGTCTGGTTCTTCGTCGTGATCGGCCTCTTCTCGATCGCGTCCTCGAAGCGCACCGTCTACATCCTGCCGGCCTATCCCGCCGCGGCCCTCCTGTTCGGGCGAGTGCTCGGACCGGGGCCGGAGGGGTCGGCGCAGCGCCGTCTCGCCGGCGCGGGCTTCGCGCTCGGGGCCGCGGCGATCGCGCTCGTGGGCCTGGCCGGCCTCCTGATCGCGAGCGGGCTGCCGATCGCGTCGTGGATCGCGCCCCGGCTCGAGGCGCACGACGCCCAGGGCCTGCAGGCCGCGGTCCGGTCGCTCTTCGAGCATCGCTGGATCGCGATCGCCGCCGCGGCGGTCTCGATCGCGACCGCCGTCGCCGCGGCCCGCGAGGCTCCGGGCGCGCACTGGCTGCGCGGCACGATGCTGCTCGCCGTCTCGATGGTCGTCCTGCTCGCCGGCGTGGTCGCGCCGGTCGAGCGCGGCATCGCCTGGAGCCGCTCGCTCGACTCGTTCCTGCGCGACGTCCGCGGCCGGGTCGGCGCCGAGCAGCTCGGCTTCCTGTGCACCTTCGACTACGGTGCGGTGTACTACTCGCAGGCGAGGTTCCCGGCCGACGGGGCCCCGCGCTGCGCCGCCCGGGACGCCGCGGGCGGACACTGCCGCGACCACGTCCGCGAGATGCTCGACGACGCGGACTGCAAGGACCCGGCGCGTCGCCTCGATGCGCTCCGGGCCGACGGGGCCCCGCGTCACGTGCTGCTCTGGGAAGAGGACCTGGGCGCACTCGCACCGGAGGTGGCCGTCGTCCTCCGCAGCGAGGGCAGCGGTCCCAAGGGCCGCTCCCGGATGTTGCTCGTCGAGCGCAAGCCGCACGCGGGAGCGTGACGCCGCGGGGGGCGACCGGGGAGTCCGCGGCGCGAAGCAGCCCGGGCCTTGGACGCGCGGCGGAGCGGGGCATAGGGTTCGGCCGGAGTGCCGCCATGAAGACGGGAAGCCCCCTGCTCGAGGTCGTGGGCGCCGAGTCCACGACACGGCCGGGCTCGCGCCGGGAGGAGGCTCCGCCTCGCGACCGGCGCCGGCTCGCGCTGCTCGGGCTCGTGCTGCTCGGCGTGCTGATCTCGCAGGTCGGAGCCGAGGACCTTCTCGCCCGCCTGCGCAACCTCGGCTGGCGTGCCCCGCTCGTCGCGTTGCCCTTCGCGCTGATCGCCGCGATCGACGGGTGGGCGTGGTCGTTCACGCTGCCGCGCGACGCCGGGCCCCGGCCGGGGCTCCCGCTGCTCACGATGATCCGTCTCGCGGGCGAATCGGTGAACAACCTCACGCCGACCGCCTACCTCGGCGGCGAGCCGGTGAAGGCGATGCTGCTCGTCGACCGCGGAATCGACGCCGCGGGCGGGACCGTGTCGGTGATCGTCGCCAAGACCGCGCTCACCGTCGGGCAGGTCCTCTTCATCCTGCTCGGGATCGTGGCCGCCCTCGAACGCTTCGGCCTGCTGCGGAGCAGCACCCTGCCGGTCGCGTTCCTGTGCGCGCTGGGGGCCCTCTTCACCGCGTGGCTCGTGCGGATCCAGCAGCGCGACCCGATCGCCCGGGCGGTGGGCTTCGGTCGGCGGGTCGGGCTGCACGGACCGCGCTTCGAACGGCTCGCCGCGTCGGCTCCCCGGGTCGACGGCGAATTGCGATCCTTCTACTCGGTGCGAGGGCGCGATTTCGCGGCGAGCACCTTTCTGCACTTCCTCGGCTGGATCGCCGGGGCGCTCGAGATGAAGGTGTTCGCCGACCTGGTCGGGCTACCGCTCGGATGGAGGGACGCATTCGTGATCGAGTCGCTTTCGCAGCCGCTCTCGGCCGGGGCGGCGATCGTTCCCGGCGCGCTCGGGATCCGCGAGGCCGGCGGGGTCGCCATCTTCCGGGTGCTCGGCCTCGACGAGTCGGCCGGGCTCGCGATCTGGATCCTGCGGCGCCTGCGCGAGGCCCTCTACAGCGCGCTCGGCCTCGCCTTCCTCGTCGCGAGGCGGCGATGAGCGCGGGTTCGACGGCGAACGCTCGTTCCCCGGGCCCCGTCGCGCGGTTCCTTCGCGCGGCCCTGCCCTGGCTGCTCACGGCCGCGATCGCCGCGTTCCTGTTTCGCAGGTGGGATCTCCGACGCGTCGTCGAGACGCTCGCGCAGGCACGCTGGGGGCTCTTCCTCGCCCTCATGGTGCCGTGGTCGATGACCTACCTCGCGCTCGACACCGCGGCCGTGACCCAGGCCGCCCGCCGCTTTCTCGCCGACGTCCGCTGGGCCGAGATCCTGCCGGCGCGCGCGGCGACCTACGTGCTCTCGCTCGTGAACGGCAACGTCGCGCAGGGCGGGCTCGCCGTCTGGCTCGCCGGACGTCTCTCGGTGCCGGTGCTCGCGGCCGCGGGCGCGTTCCTCTTCCTCGCCTTCGTCGAGATCTCGCAGCTCGTCCTCTACTCGACGGTCGGGGTCGCGCTCACCGGCACGCGCGTGCCCGGGCTCGCGCGCTTCCAGGCGGTCGCGCTGGCGGTGCTGGTCGCATGGCTCGCGTGGGCGGCCCGACGTCCGGCTCGGGATTCGCGCGGCGACGCGGGGCTGCTGTCCGCCTTCTCCCGGGCACGGGTTCCCGACTACCTCGCGATCCTCGGCATCAAGAGCCTGTCGCTCGGCCTCGCGATCCTCGTCCACTGGCAGGCCCTCCGACTCTTCGGCATCGAGGTGCCGCTGCTCGCCCTGCTCGCGAACCTGCCGCTCGTCTTCCTCGCCTCGGCGGTGCCGCTGTCCGCGGGCAAGCTGCACGCGAGCGTGGCGTGGGCGCTGCTGTTCGGCGCCTGGGCGCCGGAGGAGAAGCTCGGCGCGTACAGCCTCGCCTCGCACCTGACCTTCCTCGTCCTGAACGCGCTGCTCGGCCTCGCGTTCGTCCCCCGCGTGGGCCGCGAGATCTGGGACCAGGCCGAGCGCTACGCGCGGTCGCGCGGCGGGCGTCCGACCGACGACGCCGGGGGCGAAGCCGCCGGGTCCTGACCCGCCCGGGTTCGCCGCGCCCGGGCCGCGCGCGCGAGCAGCGGCGCGACGTTCGCGATCGCCACCGCGACGCTCGCCCAGCGGACCGCGGCCGCGGCGCGGGGGACGAGAGGGAGAGCCGAGGCCGCGATCACCGCTCCGTAGTTGAGCACCCCCGCAGCGTGGCCGAGAACGTCGGCGACGGCGCGGGGCGCGGGCGGCGCGGCGGGGGAGGGCGGCCGCGACGCTCCTGCGCGTCTCGACCACGCGAAGGCGGCGAGAGCGACCGCCGCGGCGACGGGCAGCGCGGGCACGACGGCCCCGGACCGGGCGAGCGCCGCGAGGGCGCACAGGACGAAAGCCGCGTCCCCCGCGACGTCGAGCGCGGCTCCTGCCGCCGACGTCGAACCGGTTCTCCTCGCGAGCCGCCCGTCGACGAAGTCGGTCGCCGCCGCGACCACGGCGATCGCGAGCGGCGCGAGCGAAGCCGGCGCCTCGCCTGCACCCGCCGGCATCGAGGCGACGAAGAGCGGGGCCAGGACGAGCCGGCTCGCGGAGAGGAGCATCGGAAGCGGGGCGTCGAGCACGATTGCCCCTCTCGATGCGACGCGGCGGCGGCGGGTGCAAACCCGGGGCCGGTGTTCTACACCCGCGGCATGGCCTTCAAGTTCTGCCCCGAGTGCGGTGCCGAGCTCGATCCCGCGGGGCGTTTCTGCGGCGGCTGCGGAGCGGCCGTCGCCGGGGGACGGGCGACCGGCTCCTCGCCCGCTCCGCTCGCCGGTCTCGTCTCGCTCGCGACGCTGCTCGCGCTCGGAGGCGGATTCTGGCTCTGGACGCGCTTCGTGCCGCAGGCCCCTCGTCCGCTCAAGCCGGGAGAAGGCCGGGCGCCGGCCGCGGCGGCGGCCCCCGCGCCGCCGGCCGCGCAGGCGGGTGCGGCCGGAGCCGCGGGAGCGAGTCCCGGGCAGAAGGTCGACCTGCCCGACGACATCAAGCAGTACATCGCCGGCCTCGCGAAGGACGCCGATGCGAAGCCGAAGGACCTCGCGGCCTGGCAGACCCTCGCGCGCGTCTACTACCGGGCTTCCCGCATCGATCCCGCCTACGCGGACAAGGCCACCGCGGCCTACGAGCACGTGCTGCAGATCGACCCGAAGGACCTCGACGGCCTGCGCGGGATGGCGAACGTCGCCTACGACCACCAGGACCGTGCGAAGGCGATCGACTTCTACGGTCGCTACCTGGCGATCAAGCCCGACGATTCCGAGGTTCGCACCGACCTCGGCACGATGTTCTTCGAGAGCGGCGACAAGGGCCGCGCCATGCTCGAGTACCAGCGGGTGGTCGAGAAGAACCCGAAGTTCTTCCAGGCCTACTTCAACATGGCGGTCCTCGAGGACTCCCAGGGCAACCGGGACGCGGCCCGCAAGAACCTCGAGAAGGCGCGCGACCTCGCGACCGAGGATCCGGTGAAGCAGCGCATCTCGGGACTGCTCGCCGCGACCGAGGGCGGCAAGTCGTTCGCCGAGGCTGCGGACCAGTTGCAGCAGCAGGCGGCCGCGGCGCCGCCGCCCGCACCTCCGGGCGCGGCCGGCAGCCCTCCCGGCGGCCCTCCCGGCGGCCTGCCGGGACCGAACGCGGCTGCGGCCGGTGCCGCCGCGCAGGCCGCCTCGGCCGCCGCGACCACCTACAAGGGCGCGGTCGAGGCGCTGTTCCGCGGACACGCGATCGCAGGGCCGAAGGTCGTCGCGGTCGAGTGGCCGGCCGAGGATCGCGTCCGGATCTCGCTGAACGGATTCCCGATGGCCCAGATGCCCGAGGGGATGCGCAACGGGTTCCTCGACAAGATGAAGCGCGGGGCGGCCGATGCACGTGCCCGTTTCGCGGGCTCGCCCGCGACGACGATCGAGCTCGTCGACCAGTCCTCGGGCGACGTGATGGCGACGATCGCACCCTGAGCCGCGCCCGACCCGGTGGAGGAGGTCGGCGCGACGGCCGGGTGAAGGCCCGGCGGCTCGCTCCCGACCGCCCCGGTCCGGAGGACGCGGGAGTGCCGACGACGCTCGCTTGATCGCCGACGCCGGGAGGACGACAAGAAGGGCCGTGGCTCCGCCTCCGACGATCGCATCCAACGTCCTGCCGGCGGCGCTCGCGTTGCCGTTCGCGGCGGCGGCGCTGGTGGCGCTCCTCGGCCGGCGACTCGGGCGCTCGGCAGGGTGGATCGTCGCGGCGGCCGCCGCGGGAAGTTCTCTCCTCCTGCTCGGCCTGCCCGGCCACGACGCCGTCTCCTCGTTCCGCGTACCCTGGCTGCCCGAGATCGGCGTCGAGTTCGCGCTGCGTGCCGACCCGTTCGGGCGCTTCTTCGCGCTGCTCGTCTCGGGTGTCGGCTTCTTCGTCGCGCTCTACGCGATTTCCTACATGGCCGACGACGACGAGCGGCGCATGCCGCGCTTCTGGGGCGCGCTCGCGGCCTTCATGGGGGCGATGCTCGGCATCGCGCTCTCGGACGACATGCTGCTGCTCTTCCTGTTCTGGGAGATCACGAGCCTCTCGTCCTTCCTCCTGATCGGGCACCACGACGACGAGCCTGCGGCCCGCGCGGGCGCGCTCCTCGCGCTGCAGGTGACCGCGCTCGGCGGCCTCGTCCTCGCGCTCGGGGTTCTCCTGGTCGCGCAGGTGACCGGGACCTTCTCGATGAGCGCCATCGGCGGCGACCCGGCCCGGGTCCGGGCGCTGCTCGACTCGCCGCTCGCGCCGGTCGCGCTCGGTTGCATCCTCGTCGGGGTGTTCACCAAGTCGGCCCAGTTCCCGTTCCACTTCTGGCTGCCGCGCGCGATGGTCGCGCCGACCCCGGTGTCGGCCTACCTGCACGCGGCGACGATGGTGAAGGCGGGCCCCTTCCTGCTCGGGCGCATGCTTCCGGTGTTCGGGAGCCTGCCGATGTGGACGCCCGTGCTCGCGTCGGTCGGGCTCGTGACGATGCTGCTCGGCGCCTGGAAGGCGTTCCGCGAGACCGACCTGAAGGCGATCCTCGCGCGCACGACCGGCTCCACGCTCGGCCTCCTCACGCTGCTCTACGGCTTCGGCGCGGCCGAGCAGGACGCGCTCCAGATGCTGAACCACGCCCTCTACAAGGGCGCGCTCTTCCTGGTCGCCGGGATCGTCGACCACCACGCCCACACGCGCGACCTGCGTCGCCTGGGCGGGCTTCGACGCGAGCTGCCGCTGCCTTTCCTCGCCGCCGTGCTGGCGGGCCTGTCGATGGCCGGCGTGCCTCCGCTGCTCGGCTTCCTCGTGAAGGAGTCGTTCTACGAGGAGCTGCTCCACAACGAGGCGGTCTCCGGTTTCGCGGGCGGTCGCGCGCTGGTCGTGTTCGCGTGCGTGCTCGCGAACGTCTTCGTCGCCGCGGTGGCGGCGAAGTTCGTCCTCGGGACCTTCCTCGGCGAGCGGCGCGACGCCGCCCACCAGGCGCCCGGGCAAGCGGCCCGGGAGGGCCACGACGACCACCGGCCGTCCGGACCGCCCCTGTGGATCTCGCCGCTCGCGCTCGCGACGGGCGCACTCGCCCTGGGCCTGCTCGGCGCGACCGACTTCACCTCGCACCTGGCCGGGGCGATCGCCTCGCGACGGGCAAACCCCTTCCACGTCTCGCTCGTTCCTTCCCCCGGGCTCCCGCTCTGGCTGTCGATGGCCGGCATGGCGGCCGCGGTCGCGCTCTACCTCGCCCGCGGCCGGGTCGAGCGGATCCCCGACCTGGCCGAGTCGCACCACCGGCCGGACCGGCTGTGGGAGCGCATGGTCGCGAGCCTCGCCGTACTCGGGGAGGACGTCTCGATGCGGTGGCAGAACGGCTCGTTGCGGCGCTACCTCGCGGCGACGCTGCTCTCGGTTCCCGTGCTCGCGGGCTGGGCGCTCTTCCGGGCCGGCTTGTCGCACCGCGACGTGGTCGTGAGCCTCTCGGAGCTGCCCTGGTTCGGGCTCTTCCTGTGCGTGCTGCTCGGGATCGCGACGATGATCGCGGTCACCGCGACGACCCGCCTCCAGGCCTCGATCGCGACGACCACGATCGGCTTCCTCGTCTCGATGTTGTTCGTCGTCTACCGCTCGCCCGACATCCTGCTGACCCAGATCCTGATCGAGACCGTTTCCACGATCTTCGTTCTCCTCGTCCTGCTGTTCATGCCCGCCTTCCCCAGGCGCGACATGAGCGGGCCCGCGCACCTCGGGGCGATCGCGGTCGCGACCGTGTTCAGCCTCGTCCTGACGCTCCTGCTGCTGCTGTCGATGACGCCCGGGCTCCGGGAGGAGGCGAACATCGCCGTCCGCCCGGGCGGACTCCTCTCGCTCGCGCTCGAGAAGGGCGGGGGCGCCAACGCCGTGAACGTCATCATCGTCGACATCCGCTCGCTCGACACGAACGGGGAGATCACCGTGCTGGTCGCGGTGGGGCTGTGCGTCTACGCCCTGCTTCGCGCGAGGCGCGCGAGGGGAGCCGGGGCATGAACGCCGAGTCGCCGATCCTGCGCACCGTCGCCCGCTACGCGATCCCGCTCACGATGCTGGTGGCGCTGCGGATCTTCTTCCAGGGCCACGACCTGCCCGGCGGAGGATTCATCGCGGGCGTGCTGCTCGCGGCCGCGGGTGCGATCCACCTGCTCGCGAGCGGCGTCGGCGGGGCCGCCCGCGTCCGCTGGTGGCGCGTCGCCGTCCTCGGGCTCCTCGTGTCGGTCTCGAACGGGATCTGGCCGATGCTGCTCGGCCACCCGTACATGGACAACGAGTTCCTGCACCTGGGGCCCATCCACCTGCCCACGGCGACCTTCTTCGACCTCGGGGTGATGCTGATCGTGGTCGGGACCCTGATGACGATCTTCGTCGAGCTGAGCCTGGAGAAGCGCTGAGATGGAACTCCCGCTCGCGATCGCGATCGCGCTGCTCTTCGCGGGCGGTGCCTACTCGATCCTGCGCCCCAATTTCTTCCGCATCGTCGTGGGCTTCGGCCTGCTGTCGAACGCGGTGAACCTGCTCATGATCCTCTGCGGCGGCTTCCGCAGCCAGACGGCCGCGCCCTTCGTCGCGGACCCGCGACGGGTCGACGGGCTCATGGACCCGATCCCTCCCGACATCATCTTGACGGCGATCGTAATCAGCTTCGCGGTGGGCGCCCTGTTCCTCACCCTCTGTTACGTGGTCTACCGCGAGTACGGCACCGACGACCCCGAGGCGCTCCCGGTGCGCGAGCCCGAGGACTGGGCGGGCGGCCCCGCCCGCGGCGCGGGCCTCCCGCGCTACGAGGAGTGAGGCCGTGAACGCCGTCGTCCTCGTCATCCTCGTCCCCTTCCTCACCGCGATCGGCACGGCCCTGCTCCACGACCGGCCGAGGGCCGAGTCGGCGTTGAACGCCGTTTCCTGCCTCGGGCTCGCCGCCTTCGTCTTCTGGCTGCTCGCGAAGGTCGACGCGGACGGGCCCCAGGTGTCGATGATGGGCGGGTACGCCGCGCCCTACGGGATCGCCTTCGTCGCCGACCGGCTCTCCTGCATCATGCTGTGCCTGTCGATGCTGGTCGCGAGCGTGGTCGCGCTCTACGTGCCGTGGACGGTCACGCCTCTCCAGCAGTCGCACTTCTTCTACCCGCTCTTCCAGGTCCTGCTTCTCGGCGTGAACTGGTCGTTCATCACCGGCGACCTCTTCAACCTCTTCGTGTCCTACGAGGTCATGCTCATCGGCTCCTACGGGGTCATGATGTGCGGGTCGTCGCGACAGCAGGTGAGGCAGACCCTCACCTACGTCGCGATCAACCTGCTCGGCGGGTCGCTCTTCGTCGTCGGGCTCGGCCTCGTGTACTCGATCGTCGGCACGCTCAACATGGCCGACATCGCGGTCGTGACGAGCCGGCTCGCGGGTCCGCGCGCCGGGATGCTCACGGCCGCGTCGATGGTCCTGCTCGCGGTGTTCGCACTCAAGGCGGCCGCGTTCCCGCTCTTCTTCTGGCTGCCGGATTCGTACCCGATCGTCCCGCTCGGGGTGAACGGGTTCTTCGCGGGCCTTCTCACCAAGGTCGGAATCTACTCGCTCCTGCGGGTCTTCGTGATGACGTTCCGGCAGCCGGGCAACGAGCTCGCGCTCCAGGCCCTCCTCGTCGCGTCCGCCTTCACGATGGTCGTGGGCGTGCTCGGCGCGCTCTGCCAGTGGGAAGTCCGACGCGTCCTCTCGTGGCACATCATCAGCCAGGTCGGGTACATGGTCATGGGGATCGGCCTCGCGGCCGACGCGGGCATCGCGACCGCCGCGGTCGCGGCGACGATCTTCTACGTGGTCCACCACATCGTGGTGAAGGCGAGCCTCTTCCTGGTCGGCGGCATCGCCGAGGAGATCTCCGGCTCGGGGCGGCTGAAGGAGATGGGCGGCATCGCGCTCGCGGCACCGGGCGCGGCGGCGCTTTTCTTCGTCTCGGCGCTCTCGCTCGCGGGCATGCCCCCCTTCTCGGGCTTCCTCGCGAAGCTCGTGCTCGTGCGCACGGCCCTGCGCGGGGCGCATTTCTGGGTCGTGGCGGCCGCGGTCGCGACGAGCTTCCTCACGCTGCTCTCGATGATGAAGATCTGGAGCTACGCCTTCTGGGGCGACTGGCACGACGCTCCGCCGCGGCCGCTCTGGCGCCGCATGGCGGCGCCGGTCTCGGTGCTGGTCGCGACGACCGTCCTGCTCGGGCTCTGGGCGCAGCCCTTCCTGCGGATCGCCTCCGACGCCGCGCGCGGGATCGTCGATCCCGTCGACTACGTGCATGCCGTGCTGGGCCCGGAGGCGAGCGTCGAGGCCCGGTCCGGAGTCGGAGCGATCGCCTCGGCGCACCTCGCCGCGGAGGGACGGCCATGAGCCTCCGGGGACTTCCGGCGCTGCTGCGCTACGTCGTCATCCTCGCGCGCGAGGTCGTGCTCGCGAGCATCAGCGTGACGAAACTCGTGTTCGGCCCGACCGACAGGCTGCGGTCCGGCTTCGTCGCCTACCCGATGGAGGCGGAGACCGACCTCGAGGTGACGACGCTCGCGAACTCGATCACCCTCACGCCCGGCACGATCACGGTCCACGTCGAGCCGGCCGACAATCTCCTCATCATGCACGCGATCGACGTCGGCGACGACCCCGAGGGCGTGCGCGAGTCGACCCGGTCCGCGCTCGAGTCGAACATCCTGCGCTGGACGCGCGCGGGACGCGGCGGGGAGGGAACGCGATGAGCCCCTGGTTCGCCTGGGTCACCCAGCTCTGCCTGTTCGGCCTCTTCGTCGCGGCGATCCTGTGCCTCTACCGGATCCTCGTCGGTCCCGGCGCGGCCGATCGAGCGGTCGCCTTCGACACGCTGTCGGCGATCGTCATCGGGATGATCTGCCTGCTGTGCATCCTCTGGGAGTCGAGCCTGTATTTCGACGCCGTCTGGATCCTGACGCTGGTCGGCTTCCTCGGCTCCGCCGCGGTCGCCCGCTACCTCGCGCGGGGGAGGTTGTTCCCGTGAACGCGCCGCTCGAACTCGCGCGCGAGGTCCTCGCGGCGGCCGCGATGGTCGGCGGAACCTTCTTCATGCTCGTCACCGGGCTCGGCCTGCTGCGCTTTCCCGACGTCTACACGCGCATGCACGCGGCGGGGAAGGCCGGCACGATCGGCGTCGCGCTGCTCATCCTGGCACCGGTCTTCTTCTTCGCCGCGAGCGAGCCCTTCGTGTCGCTGCGCGGCGTGCTCGCGATCGTCTTCCAGTTCATCACGACCCCGGCCGCGACCTACCTGCTCGCCCACGCCTGCTACGCGACGCGATACCCGACCCACGCGGGGACGGCACTCGACGAGCTCGGCCGCTGGATGCCGGTCGTGCCCGACGAGAACTTCGGCAAGGAGTGAGGTCGCCGACGCTCGACGCGCCGGGCTCGATCGGGTATCCGGTCGGGCGATGTCGGAATCGCACTCCGCCAAGAAGCCTCGCGGACCGCTCGTCGGGATCCTCATGGGGAGCGACTCGGACCTGCCGCTCATGCAGAAGGCGGCCGACGCGCTCGTCGACCTCGGCATCGGCTGCGAGGTCAAGGTCGCCTCGGCCCATCGCACGCCCGACGACGTCGCGGAGTACGCCCGCGGCGCGCGCGACCGGGGCCTCAAGGTCCTGATCGCCGGGGCCGGCGGTGCGGCCCACCTGGCCGGCGTGATCGCCGCCTACACGACGCTGCCGGTGATCGCCGTCCCGGTCGCGATCGAGCCGCTGCGCGGCCTCGACTCGCTCCTCTCGATGGTCCAGATGCAGAGCGGCGTTCCGGTCGCGACGGTCGCGATCGGCGGAGCGACGAACGCGGGCCTGCTCGCCGCCCAGGTCATCGGCACCTCCGACGAGGACGTGGCGTCGAGGCTCGCCGCCCACAAGGCGGAACTCGCCGAGGCGTGCCGGGCGAACAACCGCAACCTCGTGCGCGACAAGCCCCGATCGAAGCCGTGAGCGGGGCGGACGCCCTTCACCCGATCGAGCTCACCGCGGGCGAGATCGCGCAGGCGGCCGGCGGCCGGGTGGTCGTCGGCGACCCGGCCCGGCGTTTCTCGGCGCTCGCGATCGACTCGCGTCGCGTGCCCGCGGGTTCGCTGTTCGTCGCCCTGCCGGGAGCCCGGGTCGACGGTCACGACTTCGTCCCGCAGGCGCTCTCGGCCGGGGCGGCCGGGGTGCTGGTGTCCGAGGCCGGACCCTGGCCGGGTGCGGAGGTCGTGATCGAGGTGCCGGACACGCTCGCCGCGGTGCAGGCGTGCGCGGCACGCTGGCGGGACCGGATGCGCGGGACCGTCCTCGGCATCGCCGGCAGCAACGGAAAGACGACGACCAAGGAGGTCGCCTCGAGCGTGCTGTCGTCGCGCGGCCGCACCCGCGCCACGCCCGGGAACGAGAACAGCCAGATCGGCACTCCGATGACGATCCTCGCGACGCCGCTCGACGTCGACTTCCTGGTCCTCGAGATGGGGACGAGCCTTCCCGGCGAACTCGGGAGGCTCGCGTCGTTCGCGCGGCCCGACGTCGCGATCGTCACCGCGGCCTTCGCCGAGCACCTCGAGTTCCTCGACAGCGTGGACGGCGTCGTCGCGGCCGAGACCGAGATCCTCGACCGGCTCGCCCCCGGCGCGCTCGCCCTGGTCGGCTCGGCCGAGCCGAAACTCGTCGCGGCGGCGCGGCGGAGGGAGGGCCTCCGGCTGGAGACGCTCGGACGCCGGCCGGACGACGACTGGAAGCTCGGGGCGGTCTCTCTCGACCGTGCGGGCACCCTCTTCGGCCTCGAGGGCCCGCGCGCCGACCGCGCGCAGTGGCGGGTTCCCCTGCTCGGCGAGCCCGCGGCCTGGGCCGCCTCCTTCGCGATCGCGGCGGCGACCGCCCTCGGCCTGTCGCCCCGCGAGATCCGCGAGGGTCTCGAGCAGGCCCGACCTGCCGCCCACCGGATGTGCCCGGTGCGCCACGCCTCGAAGCCGCTGTTCGTGATCGACGACTGCTACAACTCCAATCCCGCCTCCGCGCGCGCCGCGATCGAAGCGGCGGTCGCGCTGCGCGGGCCGGGCTCGCGCCTCGTCGCGGTGCTCGGCGACATGCTCGAACTCGGCGGAGCGAGCGACGACGCCCACCGCGAACTCGGGGCCGAGGTCGCGCGGATCGCACCCGACGCGCACCTGGTCGCCGTCGGCCGGGAGACCCGGCTCACCGCGGAGGCGGCACGCGCGGGGGGCGTCGCGGTCGACCACCTGCCGGACGCGACGGCGGCGATCGAGCGCGTCCTGGAACTGGTCGACGGCGTGGACGCGACGGTGCTGGTCAAGGGATCGCGCGGGATCGCTCTCGAGCGCGTCGTCGACGCGCTCCTCGCCTGACCTCGGCTCGCCGCGCCCTGCGGACCGCCCTCAACCGCGGCCGAACAGCAGCCAGGCGAAGACGGCGAGGCCCGCTGCGATCCGGTACCAGCCGAAGGGCGCGAGCGAGCGCGAGCCGACCCAGCGCAGGAACGCGCGGATCACGACCAGCGCGCTCGCGTAAGCGGCGAGGAGTCCGACCGCGAGTCCGAGCCCGCCCGCCCCGGCGAGGTCGTGCCTCGACTTCCACAGCGAGTAGAGGCAGGCGGCGTACATCGTCGGCAGGGCGAGCAGGAAGGAGAAGTCGAGCGCGGCCCGGCGATCGAGCCCGGCGAGCATGCCCGAGACGATCGTCGCCCCGGATCGCGAGACGCCCGGGATCATCGACACGGTCTGGCCGAGCCCGATCGCGAGAGCCTGGCCGAAGCTCATGTCCTCGAGATTCCCGTCGGCGAGGCCGCCTGCGGATGCATCGGGCGAGCGGCCCGGCCCGTCGACCGCGAGCAGGACGAGTCCACCCGCGACGAGCGAGCCGGCGACGACCGCGGGCGTGAACAGGTGCTCCTCGATCGCGTGGTGGGCGAGGAATCCGACGACCGCGGCCGGCAGGAACGCGACCAGGATCTTGAGCAGGAAAAGGCGCGCGCCGACGCGACGAAGGCCGTCGCGCAGCAGCCCGAGGATGCGGTCCCTGTAGACCCAGGTGAGGGCCAGCATCGCACCCAGCTGGATGAAGATCTCGAAGGTGGGCGTGCCGTAGCCGAGAAGCCGCCCGACCACGATCAGGTGCCCGGTGGACGACACCGGCAGGAACTCCGTGAGCCCCTCGACGACCCCCATGACGGCCGCCTTGGCCAGGTCCGCGACTCCTCCTGCGTCCACGTCCACCTCCCCGCTCGCGACCCGGCCGGGATCCCGGCCGCGGTGCCGGGATCATAGGGGAACGCAATTGCGCCCCCAAACAGGTGGGGCTAGGGTCGAGGCACGGGGTCGGAGTCCACTCCTCCCATCGCCCACGCCCAGGCGGGGTCGGCCCCGCATCCCAGGGGGCTTCCGGTGAACCGCAAGAGAAAGTTTCTCCTCGGGTCCGCAATCCTGGTCGCCGCGATCGGCACGCTGGTCTGGACCGCCGTCCGCGAGACTTCCGCCTACTTCATGACCGTCGACGAGTGGGCGGTCGACCCCGGGGCCCATGCCGACGCCTCGCTCCGGCTCGCCGGCCGGGTCACGCAGGGCAGCGTCCAGTGGGATCCGAAGACCCTCGACCTGGCCTTCGTGCTCATGCCCATCCCCAAGGGGCAGGGCGGTAGCCACGAGGGAAGGCGGGCCGGCGAGACGCTGCCGATCGCGACGGCAGAAGCCCGCCTCCCGGTGTCCTACAACGGCATCCTGCCCGACATGTTCGCCGACGGTCGCGACGTGATCGTCGAGGGGCGCGTCGTCGACGGGGTGTTCCACGCGAAGTCGCTGCTCACGACCTGCCCGTCGAAGTACGAGGCGGACAAGCAAGCGCCGGCGCAGGAAGCCGGCGGGAACGGGAGCCCGGCATGAGCGAGATCGGCCGCCTGGCCATCGTCCTCGGTTTCGTCGTCGCCCTCTGGGGCATCGGCGCGAGCGTCCTCGGGGCGCTGCGGCGCGACCGCGACCTCGTCGCGAGCGGGTCGCATGCCGCCTACGCCTTCTCGGCGCTCGTCGGCATCGCCGTCGCGGCGCTGCTCTATCTCCTGCTCACGCACGATTTCAACGTCGAGTACGTCGCGTCCTATTCCTCCACCACGCTGCCGGTCTGGTACACGATCTCGGCGCTCTGGGGCGGGATGAAGGGATCGCTCCTCTGGTGGACCTTCATCCTCGCGGTCTGCAACGCGATCGTGCAGGCCCAGAACCGGGCGAAGAACCGGGACGCGATGCCGTGGGTCACCGCGGTGCTGCTCTCGGTGGGCGCGTTCTTCCTGTCCCTCCTCGTGTTCGTGACCGATCCCTTCGAGCGGCTGTCGTTCACGCCGGCCGAGGGTTCCGACCTGAACCCGCTGCTGCAGAACTACTGGATGACGATCCACCCGCCGTCGCTCTACGTCGGGTTCGTCACGACGACGGTGCCCTTCGCCTTCGCGATCGCGGCGCTCGCCACCGGGAAGCTCGGAGACAACTGGATTCGCACGACGCGGCGCTGGACGATCTTCTCCTGGTTCTTCCTGACGCTCGGCAACCTGTTCGGCGCGGCCTGGGCCTACGTCGTCCTCGGATGGGGCGGTTACTGGGCCTGGGATCCCGTCGAGAACGCGGCCTTCATGCCCTGGCTCACCTCCACCGCCTTCCTCCACTCGGTGATGATCCAGGAGAAGAAGGACATGCTGAAGGTCTGGAACATGGTCCTCGTGATCCTGACCTTCGCGCTCACGATCTTCGGCACGTTCCTCACCCGCTCGGGCGTCATCTCGTCCGTCCACTCGTTCACCCAGTCGGGCATGGGGCCGTTCTTCATGGGCTTCCTGCTGTTCGTGCTCGCGGTCTCGATCGGGCTCCTCGCGTGGCGCCTTCCGATGCTGAAGAGCCGCAACGAGCTCGAGTCGGTCTTCTCGCGCGAGGCGGCCTTCCTGCTGAACAACCTGGTGCTCGTCGGGATCGCCTTCACCGTCTTCTGGGGCACGGTGTTCCCGGTGATCTCCGAGTGGGTCCGGGGCGTGAAGATCACCGTCGGGCCGCCGTTCTTCAACCGGGTGAACGCGCCGCTCGCCCTCGCGCTCGTGCTGCTCATGGGCATCGGGCCGGTGATCGCCTGGCGCCGCGCGAGCTGGCAGAGCCTGAAGCGCAGCTTCCTGTGGCCGACCGCGACCGGCCTCGCGGTCGGGCTCGCCTCCCTGCTCCTCGCGGGCGGCAACTTCTACGCCGTCGTCGCGTTCTCTCTCTCGGCGTTCGCGCTCACCACGGTGTGGATCGAGTTCTGGCGCGGCATGCGGGTGCGCCAGGCGATGCTCGGCGAGCCCGCGTGGACCGCGCTCTCGCGCCTCGTGGGCAAGAACCGTCGACGTTACGGCGGCTACGTCGTCCACGTCGGAACCGCGATGGTGTTCATCGGCATCGTCGCATCCTCCGTGTTCAAGCTCGAGAAGCAGCAGGGGCTCGAGCCGGGCGGCACGGTCGACATCGGCCCCTACACGCTCCGCTACGACGGCGTCCGCACCGAGAGCGACCCGCACGTCGACAAGACCCTCGCGCAGGTCTTCGTCACGCGCGGCGGAAAGCCCGTCGGCACCCTCGAGCCGGAGAAGCGCTTCTACAAGCGCACCAAGCAGCCGACCACCGAGGTCGCGATCTGGTCGACGCTCGGAAGCGACCTCTACGTCGTTCTCGGAAGTTACGACGCGCCTTCGAAGTCGGCCGTGCTGCAGGTCTTCCTGAACCCGCTCATGGCGTGGATGTGGCTCGGCGGAGTCGTCATGGCTCTCGGCACCGCGATCTGCATGTGGCCGGCCTGGTCGGAGCGCACGGCCACGGTGGCGGCGGGCCTGCCCGCGGGAACGCGGACCGCGTCTTGAGCGGCCCCCGGGTCCCCCCGTTGCGTCGCCGGGATTTCCTCGCGGGCGCCGCGGTCTCCTTCGCCCTGCTCGCGGGGCCCGCGGCCGCCGGAGCCTCCGCACCGACGCAGGCGGGACTCGAAAGCGGTCTCACCTGCCAATGCGGCTGCGGCCTCACGGTGCATTCGTGCAACCACCTGAACTGCAGCTCGAGCATCCCCCTCAAGAAGGAAATCTCGGAGAGGATCGCCCTCGGCGGGTCCGAAGAGGAGATCCTCTCCTACTTCCAGGCCAAGTACGGCGAAAAGATCCTGTCGGCGCCGACGACCACCGGCTTCAACCTCGCCGCGTGGACCATGCCCTTCGTCGGCATCGGCCTCGGGGCCGCGATCATCGGCTGGGTCCTCGCGCGGTGGCGCCGCGGTGCGGCGAGCCGGCCTGCACCGGTGGTCGCCCGGGACTCGCTCGAGGGCGATCCCGCGAGCCGCGACCGGATCGAGGCCGCCCTGCGCGACTGGGACACGCGGAGCTGAGATGGCCCTGACGCTCGTGGGCCTCGCGGTCGTCCTCGCCGCCGCTTGGTGGATCACCTGGCCGCTCCTCTCTCCGGCCGGAGGAGACGCCTTCGGTTCGGTCGATGCCGGTCCCGGGCTGATCGTGGAGCGCAGCGAGGTCGAGCGCGAGCGCGACAACGCGCTCGCCGCGATCCGCGAGGCCGAGTTCGACCATCGCCTCGGCAAGCTGACCGACGACGATTACGCGCGGCTGCGGAGGGACCAGGAGGAGCGTGCCCTCGCCGCACTGGCCTCGATCGAACGTTCGGCGGCCGGCGATCCGGGTATCGCCGCGAGCGCCGGCCGCAAGGCCGTCGACGTGCGCAAGTCGGGCTCGACGGGAGGCGCAGCCTTCTGCACCGCCTGCGGCAAGCCGGCGCGGGGCGCACGCTTCTGTCCCGCCTGCGGGACGAAACTCCGCGCACCCGCGCGGGGATGACGACGAACACGACGGGACGCGGGGACACGGAGGGGACGTGAGCGACAAGAACGACGAGGGAGCGCCCGGGGCGAGCGGGCCGCTCGCTTCTCCCCGGCCCGAGCAGGCGAAGGCCGGCGCGCCGCAGGGCCAGGCCGCGACCGCGGCGCCCGAGCCCGAACTCCGCACGATCGACGAGTTCGTGCGCTTCGAGTTCAAGGTCGGCACGATCCGCTCCGCGGAAGCCCATCCCAAGGCCGATCGGCTGGTCGTCCTGCAGGTCGATCTCGGCGAGGAGGCTCCCCGCCAGATCGTCGCGGGCATCCGGGCCGCCTACGCCCCCGAGGAGCTCGTCGGGCGCCAGGTGGTCGTCGTCGCGAACCTGCGCCCCGCGATGCTGCGCGGGATCGAGAGCCGCGGCATGCTGCTCGCGGCGAGCGACGCGGAAGGTCTCGCCCTCGTGCGCCCGGAGCGCCCGACCGCCCCGGGGTCGAAGGTCAAGTAGCCGCGCGCCGCGGGGCCGGTCGAGCCGAGCTCCGGGGTCGCACCTTCGGCGTCCCCGACGAGGGGCGTCGAAGCGCGACCTTCTTCGCACCCGCGGAGGTCGACCGAGACCGTTCGGCCGTGGAGGCCGGCGGTCCGAGGTTCGCGAGGAAGATCCCCGCACAACGGACCCAGTCCTCGAAGCCCCCGGTCGTGTCGGGATCGATCTCCGCCAGCACGCGTCCGAAGGTGTAGGCCCGTGCGAAGGACGCGACGGCGCGGGCATCGATGTCGGAGCGGAACAGTCCCTTCTCCTGCGCCGCCCGGACCACCGCGGTGAAGGCGGCCTGCGTCTGCCGCTGCTGCTCGACGAAAGCCCGCCGCAACTCGGGCCGGGTGCGCGAGGTGGCGATGAACTCGGCGAGGAACTGGCGGTTCCTCTCGCGCTCCGGCCCGAAGACGTCGCGAGCGAAGGCCTCGTGGAGTCGCACGAAGGTCTGGACGTCCGGGCTCGCGTCGACCATGTCCATGAGCGCCTGGCTGTCGACCACGCCGAAGCGTTCGAGACGCTCGAACATGACCGCCTCGAGCAGACCCTCGCGGCTGCCGAAATGGCGGTAGAGGAGGGCGACCGAACACCCGGCCCGGCTCGCCACGTCGTGGACGCGGAGAGCCGCCTCGCCACCCTTCTCCACCGCCTTCACGGCGGCGTCGAGGATCGCTCGTGCGAGCCGGGTGGGGCCGGCGGACGCCATCGGCCGCGTTTCAACACCGCTGCCCGAGGCAGGTCAAGACCGGGAATCGCGCCCGCTTCACGGTCCGTCCGCGGGCCCTCCCGCCGCGGCGATGGCGCGCTCCATCCACAGGACGTCCCAGAAGCGGCCGTGCTTGCGTCCGCACTCGCCGAAGCGGCCGACCACGGAGAACCCGAGTCGTTCGTGGAGGGCGACGCTCGCCGCGTTGGGCAGGGTGATCGCCGCCAGCGCCCGGTGGACGTCCTCCCCCCGCAAGGCCTCGAAGAGGGCCCGGTAGAGGATCGTTCCCATCCCCCGGCCGGTGCAGGCGGGATCGAGGTAGACCGACGTCTCGACGGTGGCGTCGAACCCCCGGCGCGGCCGGAACGTGGAACTCGCGGCCCACCCCGCGACCTCGCCCGCTCGCTCGAGGACGATCAGCCGGTGGCGCCCCGTCGGGCCGTGGCGCTCGAACCAGTCACGCCGCTCGTCGAGGGTCACCGGTTCGAGGTCGAGGGTCCAGGCCGACTCCCGGACCCAGTGGGCGTAGATGGCGGTGATCCGTTCGAGGTCGTCCGTGCGACCGGGTCGGAGGACGGGTGTCTCCATCGGGCTCGATGGCCGGGGGCGACGGCGCGGGCGACCCGCTCAACCCGCCGAGCGCTCGAGCCCCGCGTGTCGCAGGAGCGCCTCGGTGCTCGGCTCGCGCCCCCGGAAGTCGCGGAA
>JAGWVP010000319.1 GCA_018970825.1 bacterium
GTGAGACGGATGTGCCCGCCGGTCTGGATCGCGGTGCGGCTGTTGCGTCCTGTCAGCGTGACGTTCGCCGGCAGCGACGAGTTCCAATCGGTCGTGAACGTGCCCGCGCGCGCGACGGTCGGAGCCACCAGGAGGAGAAGGGCGACGAGAACGCGGCCGGGGACCGAAACGGCACGGCGTCGAGGGGCGGTGCGTCGAGAATCGGTCGACCGATCCATCCCGAAGACGAGGGCCTGACGGTTCGCATTCCCGGACATGGAGCCTCCACGGGTGTCCAGGCCAGGGTCGGCGAATCGGATCGCCCTGACCGAGTCGATTGGCCGGGAGCGTTGTCACGGCGTGAGACTCGCAGTCAACCACCTTAAGGCCGATCGACTCGGAATCTTAAAGAGACGCCCCGCGAAGTGCAGCGCCGGCAACGCGGCGCGTCACGTCCGGGCGGCCCCCGCCTCCCGCACCCGCCGAGCGGGTGTCCGCCCCGTGCTAGGAACGCGCCCCGGGGACTCCTCCGTGCACCCGACCATCTTCGCCGAGTTCGACCGCATCTGCCGCGCGCGCGGCGCAGGCGGCGACGTCCTCGAGATCGGCTCGACCGCCTCCGACGACACCCTGCTCTGCCTGCCGGCGCTCTGCCACGCGCAGTCTCGGATCGGCGTGAACCTCGACGGCCCCTTCGCCCACGCGGGCTTCGAGGTGCTGCGAGCCGACGCGAACGACATGGCCTGCTTCCCCGACGGCGCCTTCGACACGGTGCTGTGCAACTCGGTCCTGGAGCACGATCGCCGGTTCTGGCTCACGCTCGCCGAGATCCGGCGTGTCGCGCGCCCCGGGGCGCTGGTCGTGATCGGCGTCCCGGGGTTCGCAAGCGGCACCTTCGACCGAGGACTCGCGCGCGCCCTGCGCGTCCCCGGGTTCCGCGCCGCCTTGCGCAGGAGCCTGCCGTCGCTGCTCGCCTCGACTCCCACACTGCTGGTGCACGAGTTCCCCGCGGACTACTACCGCTTCAGCCCGCAGGCCGCGCGCGACGTGTTCCTCGAAGGGCTGGCGGAGCCGGAGGTGCACACCGTTCTCGTTCCGCCGCGCGTCCTTGCCGTCGGAGTGAAGCCCGTCGACTGATCGCGCGGGGACCGCTCCGTCGACCGGGCCCTGCGGCCCGACCCGAGGGCACCGCGCGGGGCGGGGTCGCGGGGCTCGCACCCTCGGTGAGCGGCTCGATCCGCGCGAGCCGGAAGTCTAGCCTGCAGCCATGGCGCTGCTCCTGCGGGGAATGGCCTGGTTCGGGCTGTATTCGTTCCTCGTGCTGCTGCCGCTCGCGTTCGCGCTCTGGGTCGACCCGATCGCGACGCCGCGCGGCCTCTGGACCGAAGCCGCAACCGGCGCGGGATTCGTCGCGTTCACGCTCTGCACGCTCGAGTTCTCGCTCGTCGGACGATTCCGTGCCGCGGCCGAGCCGTTCGGGATCGACGCACTCATGCTGTGGCATCGCTGGATGGGCATCGCGGCCGCGGCGTTCCTCGCACTCCACGCGGGCTTCCTCGCGATTCGCTCGGGCGCGCCCGGCCAATGGCTCGATCCGTTCCAGCGGGACGTCGGCCGGGCGACGGGGGCGGCCGCCCTCTGGCTCGCGGTGGCGGTGGTCGGCAGTTCGCTGCTGCGACGTCGCCTGCGGTGGCGCTACGAGACCTGGCAGCTCCTCCACGGGATCGGGGCGCTCGGGATCGTGCTGGGCGCGACCGTCCACGCACTCGCGCAGGGGTCGTACTCGCGGGTGCCGGCGGTGCGCTTCCTCGTCGCCGGGTACGCGGGGCTCTTCCTCCTCCTGTTCGCCCGCTACCGCGTGTGGCGGCCGCTGCGCATCTGGGGACACCCGTGGCGCGTCGTCGAGAACCGGGAAGTCGGGGACGACACGTTCCTGCTCTCGCTCGAGCCGCCGCAGGGTCGCGGATGGCATGGATTCGAGCCCGGGCAGTTCGCGTGGCTCATCACCGGCCGGACGCCGTTCAGCCTCGAGCAGCACCCGATCACCATTGCCTCCTCGGCCGAGCCGTCGTCCGACGGTCGCGCCGACTTCGCGATCAAGAACCTGGGAGACTGGTCGGGGCAGGTCGTCCCCGCGTTGCGACCGGGCGACCCGCTGTGGGTCGACGGACCCCACGGCGCGTTCACGCTCGACCGCGAGCCGGGACAGGGCTTCGTGCTGATCGCCGGCGGCATCGGCATCTCGCCGATGTGCTCGATGCTGCTCACGCTCCGGGACCGCGAGGACCGGCGACCGGTGGTTCTCATCTACGCCGCGGCCGACTCGGATGCACTGGTGTTCCGAGAGGAACTCGACGCACTGGCAGCGGAGATGGATCTCCACGTCGTGTACGTGCTCGAGCAGGCGGAGCCCGGCGACGACGTCGAGAGCGGCCGGGTGACCGAGGACGTGCTCCGCCGGCACCTGCCGCGCCAGTACCGCCGCTTCCAGTTCTACGTGTGCGGGCCGCCGTCGATGATGGACGCGATGGAGCGGATCCTGCCGGAGCTCGGCGTGCCTGGCAGCTCGATCCACACCGAGCGCTTCGACATGGTGTGAGCGATGGTGCACTCGCTCCTCGGTCGCGCGGCATGGGTCTTCGGCGGTCTCGCCGCCGCGACGACGCTCGCGTTCGCCGCCCTGGTCGACCGCGCGCCTGCGCCCCCGCAGGCCGCGCCGGCGATTCGCGAGATCCCGGCGGAGGAGCTCTTCGCGCAGCACTGTGCGCTCTGCCACGAGGCGAGGGCGATGACGGCCTCGCTGCGGGCGAAGCCCGATCGCGAGGGTACGCGCCGCGAGACGGTCGACTTCCTGCGCGGGCACGGCGAGGCCTCCGGCGAGGAGGACGTTCGGATCGTGGACTTCCTGCTCGGGCCGAAGGCTCGCTGAGAGTCCGGTCGGGAGCCCTGGCCGGCCCGACGTCCGTCGCGCCAGGCCGGCCGGCTTGGGGCAAGGGCCCCCGGTGGGCTAGCAGGTGGGGTCGTGGCATCGCTTCGGGAGAGGGTCCAGGACCATTTCGAGCGCCAGCGCTACCTGCTCGTCTTTCTCGCGATCCTCGCGATCCTCGCCGCGACCTCGTTCGTGCAGGCGACCCCGCACGTCCCGGTGTTGCTGCTCGTCGCACTGACCGGCATCGCCTACGGCCCTCTGCGCCTCGGAGGCGGGCCGCCGTGGATGCAGGTCGTCTTCTTCATCCTCATCGGCCTTCGGGTGACGGGGCTGTGGATCCGCTCGACGGACTGGGTGATGGTCTCCGACGCCTCGATCCTCGGTCTCTTCGTGATCGGCAGCATCGCGATCCTGCGAGACGTGCTGACACAGCCGCTCGTCGGCATCGACACGATCCTCGGCGGCTGCAGCGTCTACCTGCTTGCGGGCATCTGCTTCGGCCTCGCGTTCTCGCTGGTCGAGTCGCTCAAACCGGGCTCGTTCCTGATGGATGGCCAGGTGTTGACGTCGGAGTACATGCACCGGCTTCCGGAGCTCATGTACCTGAGCTTCGTCGTTCTCACGTCGGTCGGATTCGGCGACATCCTCCCGGCTTCGAGCCCGGCCCGCGGCCTCGTCACCTTCGAGGCGATCTTCGGCCAACTCTACCTCGCGATCCTCGTTGCCCGACTCGTGTCGCTTCAATCCTCGCGCACGACCGAGTGACGGGCACGCCGGGGTGGCGAGCCGTCGCGGTCCGCTCCAGGGGCGCGCGCCGGGGGGCCGCGTCACTCGGCACCGGCGAAACGCCCGGTGCAAGGACGGGTCGCGGTCCGTGTCCCGGTTCTCGCGCTGCGGACGCGCCCCGCCCGTGATAAGCGGCGATCCGCGGGACGACGTGCGGTCGATCGCGCTACCGGGATGCGGCTGCGAGCGGAGCCGATCCCGGACCCGGCTTTCCGCTCTCGAGGTCACGTCTTGTCGGATTCCGGTTTCGTCGTTCAGAAGGTGGAGTGGTTCCAGTTCCGGGCCGAGGACGGGAAGCCGTTCTTCGTCATGGTGTCGAGCCTGCCGAACGGTTTCTTCACCGCGGTGCCCTGCGACGTCCCGCTGGTCCGCGCGGACCACTCGCTGATGGCGCTCGCTGCCTCGGCCGACGAGGCGCTCGCGCAGTTGCAGAAGACGCTCGCGGGCAAGCAGCGCGACGACATCCTGCCGGTGCTGCCGACGACCCACGGCTGAGAGAGGGGGCGCGTCGGCGTTCCCGACCGGCGCCCGCGGGGCGATTCGCTCCAGGGAACTTCGTCGACGAGCCCTCGAAGTCGGCACCACCGTGCGCCGGCGGTCCTCGCTTCAGTCGCGGGACAACGCCGGTCCCGCG
>JAGWVP010000320.1 GCA_018970825.1 bacterium
CTGCCAGGCGGGCCTCGCGCGCGCGGGGACGACGCTCCTCCGGAGCCTGCTCAAGGCCGACGCGAAGTGCCAGGGCCAGGAGGACTCGGGGCGCATCGCCGCCTGCCCGGATGCGAAGACGACGGCCGTCGCGGTGAAGGCGAACGCCCGGGCCGCCTCGCAGATCGCGAAGGCATGCACCGACGCGGACGTGGCGCTGCTGCGCGCGACGAGCGCCTTCGGCCGCGAGTGCAGCGGCGCGACCGACGTCGCAGCCCTCGTCGACTGCACGCTCGCCGGGATCCGCGACATCGCCGACGATCTCCACCTGCTGATCCAGTCGCAGACGATGCATCTCGACCTGCCCTTCGAGATCCCGGCCGGAACCAGCCGACTCCGCGTCACGCTGAACGGCCTCGAGGCCGCGGCGAACGACCTCGACCTCTTCGTCCGCGCCGGAGCCCCGGCCACCGCCGAGACCCAGGACGCGGGATCGGCCGCGCGAGGCGTGTTCGAGGCCCTCGAGGTCGTCTCGCCGACCGCGGGAACCTGGTGGGCGCACGTCGACCGCATCGCGGGGCCGACCCGCATCCCCTACCAGCTCACGGTCACCCGCTTCGGCCCCTGACGCGGGTCGACGGCCTCACGGGGGCGACGCCTCGTCGCCGGGGAGCAGGGGCGGGGGCACGAAGCCGGTCGGCACGGGCGCGCGGCTTCGCCCCGTGCCGGGGCGGGCGGATCGACGCCGGCCCATCGGGGCGCGCCTCAGCCGAGCCTCGCCTGGGCCGCGTCCTCGAAGCTCTTGTCGTCCACGAAGACGTGACGCGAGCCCGTCATCATGTCGCGCAGGCAGCGCTGGATGCGGCTCGGGTTGCGGAGCCCGGAGCTCCCCGAGTTGCGGTACGCGAACAGCACGGCTTCCTCGGCGACGCGCGTGACCCAGCTGGTCGCCGCCCGCGTGTCGTCGAGCACCGCCTTCGTGAGCGGATTGCCGCGGGAGACGTGGTCGACCGCGCGGCCGAAGGAGTCGTGCGCGAGCAGCTCGGCCGCACGCATCGCCTGGCGCTGCACGCCGAGCTCGCGCTGGAAGACCTGCTGGTCCTTGAGCATCGTCTGCCCGAGCCGCATGCGGCCGGCTTTCACGACGCTCTCGATCTCGTCGAGGGCACGCCAGCCCACCCCGATCGCCCAGCCGGCGTGTCCGAGCCCCGCGAGCGCGATCGGGCCCAGGTGGAAGAGCGGGCCGCCGACGTGCACCTCGGCGTGCAGCAGCGGGAAGGTCCAGCCGGAGTCGACCACCTGCTCGGGCACGACGTAGTCGAAGCTGCCGGTGCCGCGCAGCCCGAGCGTGTCCCAGCCGCCGCGGATCTCGACCGTGTCGCGCGGCACGTAGTAGCAGAGCATCGCGGGGAAACCGGTCTCGTCGGGCGGGGCCATCTGGCCGTCGTGGAACTCGAAGGCGCCGCCGCCGAAGTGGGTCGCGTGCGCGCAGCCGCTGCCGAACCCGTAGGTCCCGCTCACGCGGAAGCCGTCGCCCTCCTTGTGCGCCTGCCCGCCGAGCGGGGCGTACATCCCGGCGGAGCAGCCGCGGGGATTGCCGCGCACCATCGCCGCTCCGGCCTCGGGCGCGAGGAACGCGACGTAGGCCGTCGAGCTCGCGTTCGCCATCAGGCTCCAGCCGACGGAACCGTCGGCCCACGAGAGGTCGGCGAACACGTCGAGGATCGTGTCGGTGTCGGCCTCGAGTCCGCCGAGGTCGCGCGGCACCATGAGGTGGAAGAGGTCGGCGCGGGCGAACGCGTCGACCAGCGGCTCGCTCAGCGTGAGCGCCTGGTCGGTGCGCTCGGCCTCCGCCTCGACGAGCGGGCGAAGCGCCCGGGCGATCGCGCGCGGGTCGCGGGAGGTGGCGTCGTGGGCGGTGTCGAGCATGGCGGGGAGCATCGCGACATGCCCCACGCGTTGCAAGGGCCCCCGGCGGGCGACCGCGTCACCGGGTCGCAGCCCCACCCCCGGCACCGGAGCTCCGCGCCCGGCGCCCGGTCAGCCCTCCGACCAGCCGCCGAGCGGGGCGTCCTCGGCGACCCTGCGCCTGCGATTCGAGCCCCGGACCATCTCGAAGCGGAACAGCCGGCACTCGATCGGGCCGTTCCACAGCGGCACGCGGCGGCTCGCCTCGAGCCGCATCGTCGTCGGGAGCTTCGGGTCGGGCGAGAGCACCCACGCCGTCCAGCCGGCGAAGTCCCGCTTCCAGTGCGCCGCGAGCGCGGGAGCGAAGCCGCCGCCCTCGCCCGCGCGCGCACCGGACGGAGCGATGCGCTCGCCGAAGGGCGGATTCGTCACGATCGTGCCCTGCCCACCGGGGGACGGGCGCGCGGTCGCGTCGGCGACCGCGAACTCGATCGCATCGTCGACGCCCGCCCGGGCCGCGTTCTCCCGCGCCGCCGCGACCGCCCCGCGCGAGACGTCGGAGGCGAAGACCGGGGCGGACGGCGCGTGCGCGCGGTCGCGGGCCGCCGCGAGCAGGTCGAGCCAGTCGCGCCCCATCCCGCGGAACGGGCCCAGCTTCTCGAAGGCGAAGCGCCGACCGGCGCCCGGCGCCATGTCCCGGGCGAGCTGCGCCGCCTCGATCGCGATCGTGCCGGCGCCGCAGAAGGGGTCGAGCAACGGGCCGGCGGACTCGCTCCCGTCCCAGCCCGCGGCCGCGAGCAGCGCCGCCGCGAGCGTCTCCTTGAGCGGCGCGTCGCCGGTGCGCGCGCGCCAGCCGCGCTTGAACAGCGCTTCGCCCGAGGTGTCGACGTAGAGGGTCGCCGACTCGCCGTCGAGATGCAGCAGGATCGGCAGGTCGGGCGCGTCGAGCGAGACGTCGGGTCGCGACCCGGACCGCTCGCGCATGAGGTCGCAGACCGCGTCCTTCACGCGGAGCCCGGCGAACCGCAGGCTCCGCAGCGGCGAGTGCCGCGCGGTCACGTCCACGCGCAGCGCCTGGCGCGGCGTGATCCACTCGTTCCAGCGCACGCCGCGGGCGAGGTCGTAGAGGTCGTCCTCGTCGCGGCCGCCGCCTTCCGCGACCCGCCAGAGCACCCGCTGGGCGAGACGGCTCTCGAGGTTGAGCGAGAGCACGAGTCGCGCCGCCTCGGGAGCGGGTGCACGCAGGGCGACGCCGCCGCGCTCCCGCGCGGTCTCGGACCGCGAGGCGTGCGCGCGCGACGCGATCGCCGCCACCTCGGCCGCGAGCATCTCCTCGACGCCCGCCGCGCAGGGCAGGAACACGAGCGCCTCTCGGGCGGCGGGCCGCACGTCGCGCGATCTCAGGCGCCGGGGGCGGGCGGCCCGCCCGGCTCGTGTGCGTCTTCGGGGCGGGGCTCCGCGAGCGCGGCCGCGGCCTCGTCGGTCATCGGCGGCTTGCGCAGCCGCCGGAGCCCGAGCGCCGCGGCGCGCGGCTTCGCATGCGTCACGTGCTCGCAGATCTCGACGCAGGCTCCGCAGTGCAGGCAGTGGTTCGCACCGGGCAGGCCGTCGAAGCCGAGGCCGCCGGGCGTCGGGATCTCGGCCTCGAGGTGGCGCGGGTCGAGGTGGACCGGGCAGATCGTCATGCAGGCGCCGCAGTCGGTGCAGGCCCGACCGCGGTCGAAGTCGAGCCCGACGACGGCGTTCGACTGCACGGCCGAGTAGTAGAGCCCGATCGGGCAGAGCTTGCGGCAGAAGTTCCAGCGGAAGCGCCTCGCGTGCCCGACGGCGACCGCGGCGACCGCGAGCACCGAGCTCCAGGCGATCGCCGCCGCAGGCCAGCCGCCGACGAAGGCGCCCGGTGCGGTCCACCACAGCGACACCGCGAGCGAGAGCGCGAGGGCGAAGAGCCCGAGTTCCGCCCACGCACGACGGCGTCGCGACGGGTCGCGCGGGAACGAGTCGGTCGCGTCGGCGAGCCGGTGCAGCTGTCCGACGGGGCAGCCGAATCCGCAGAACATGCGTCCCGCGGGCAGGTTGATCACGAAGGTCGCGGCGTAGAACGCGGCGATCGCGGCGCACACGGCGACGAGCCCGACCCGGAGGTCGACGTCGCGACCGAGTGCGCGGTGCGCGCCGCCGAAGAGGTCGACCCGCGCGAGCCCGAGCAGCGGCACGCCGAAGAGGATGGCGAAGGTGATCGCCATCGTCGCCCCGCGGTAGCGGCGGTAGCGATGAGGGTGGCCCAGGATCACGCGCTGGGTGCGGAATCGTGCGGGGGTCACGCCCCATCTTCGCGCCCGGGCGCGGCCTGCGCCACCGAACGCCCCGACCGTGGCCGCCGGTGCAAGAACGCGCGCGGCCGGACGTCGGTT
>JAGWVP010000321.1 GCA_018970825.1 bacterium
TCGTGGTCCCGATCTTCAACGAGGAAGGCACGCTGCGCGACCTGCACTCCCGGGTCGCGGCGGTGCTCGCGGGCGAGAGCTGGGAGATCGTCCTGGTCGACGACGGCTCCCGCGACCGTTCGCGCGCGATCCTCTCGGAGCTCGCGGCCGCGCATCCGGAGGTCGTCGTGGTGGGGCTCGCGCGAAACTTCGGCCAGCACCCCGCCGTGCTGGCGGGCTTCTCGGTCGCGCGCGGACGCTGCATCGTCACGCTCGACGCCGACCTCCAGAATCCGCCCGACGAGATCCCGCGCATCGTGGCGCTGCTCCGCGAGGGCCACGACTACGTCGGCTCGATCCGCGCCCGGCGCCGCGATCCCTGGCTGCGCAAGCGGATCTCGGCCGCGGTGAACGCGCTCACGACCGCGAGCATCGGCCGCGGCATGACCGACTACGGCTGCATGCTGCGCGGCTACTCGCGCGACGTCGCCCGCGAGATCGTCGAGCTCGGCGAGCAGTCGTCGTTCATCCCGGCGCTCGCGACGATGATCGCGCGCGACCCGGTCGAGATCGAGGTCGCGCACGAGGAGCGCGAGGTCGGCCGCTCGAAGTACTCGCCGCTCCGCCTGCTGCGGCTCGGCTTCGACCTGATCACCGGCTTCTCGCTCCTGCCGATCCAGCTCGTGAGCGTCTCGGGCATCCTGGTCGCGCTCGCCGGCGTGTCGTTCGCGATCTTCCTGTTCCTGCGCCGGCTGGTCGTCGGGCCGGAGAGCGAGGGCGTGTTCACGCTGTTCGCGATCCTGTTCGCCTTCGTCGGCATCCTGCTCTTCGCGGTCGGGCTGGTCGGCGAGTACGTCGGCCGGATCTACGCCGAGGTGCGGCGCAGGCCGATCTACCGGATCCGCGAGGTCGTGCGGCACCCCGCCGCGACCCCGGCCCGGGACGCGTGAGCGTCGCGTGCGCATCGTCGTCTGCGCCTACTCCGAGGTGGGCCACGCCTGCCTCGACGAACTCCTGCGGATGGGTGCCGACGTGGCCCTGGTCGTGACCCACCGGGACTCGCCGGGCGAGTCGATCTGGTTCGGATCGGTCGCCGACCGCGCGCGCGCGGCCGGCGTTCCGACGCTCCTTCCCGACGACGCGAACGCACCCGAGGTGGTCGAAGCGATCGCGGCGGCCCGTCCGGACCTGCTGTTCTCGTTCTACTTCCGTCAGATGATGAAGCGGTCGCTGCTCGCGACGGCGCGCCACGGCGCGCTGAACCTCCACGGCTCGCTGCTGCCCGCCTACCGCGGCCGCGCGCCGGTCAACTGGGTGCTCGTGAACGGCGAGACCGAGACCGGGGTGACGCTCCACTACATGGACGAGAAGCCCGACCACGGCGACGTGGTCGCGCGCCGCCGGGTCGCGATCGACCGCGACGACACCGCGCTCACGCTCACCCGCAAGCTCGCGGCGGCGGGCCGCGAGACGATGCGCGAGGCGCTGCCGCTGCTCGAGTCGGGGCGCGCCCCGCGCGAGCCGCAGGACCACGCGCGATCGAGTTACTTCGGCGGCCGCAAGCCGGCCGACGGTGCGATCGACTGGACGTGGCCCGCCGAGCGGGTGCGGAACCTCGTGCGCGCGGTGACCGAGCCCTGGCCCGGCGCGTTCACGCACCTGGGCGGCGAGCCGCTGCTCGTCTGGTGGGCGGAGACCGCGCCCGCGCTGGAGGGTGCGAGGCCCGGCGCGATCGTCCCCGGGGCGGGCGCGGGCGGCGTCCCGCGGGTCGCCTGCGGCGAGGGCGCGATCGACCTGGTGTCGGTGGGCTGGCGGGGCGAGAAGACGGACGGCGCGCGCTGGCTCGCCGCGGCAGGTCCGGCTCCGGGGGCGCGCTTCGACGCGCCGGCGGCGGCGGGGAAGGAGAGAACGTGAAGATCCTGATCACGGGCGGCGGCGGCTTCGTCGGGTCCCACCTCTCGGAGGCGCTGCTCGCGCGCGGCGACGAGGTCTACATCCTCGAGCCCGGCGGCACGCAGAAGGTGCGCCACCTGCTCGGGCACCCGCGTTTCCGCATCGTGCGCGACAGCGTCATGAGCCACGACATCCTCGACTCGCTGATCGCGCAGGTCGACCTCGTGTACCACCTGGCCGCCGTGGTCGGCGTCGAGCACTACGTCGGCGATCCCTACGAGGTGCTGAACGTCAACGTGAACGGCACGCAGAACGTGCTGAAGGTCGCCTACAAGTACGGCCGCAAGGTCGTCTTCAGCTCGACCTCCGAGGTCTACGGCCGCAACCCGAAACTGCCGTGGTCGGAGGACGACGACCGCGTGCTCGGCTCCACCCGCATCGACCGCTGGTGCTACTCGACCTCGAAGGCCGTCGGCGAGCACTTCTGCTTCGCCTACCACAAGCTCGGCCTGCCGGTGACGATCACGCGCTACTTCAACGTCTACGGTCCCCGCCTCGACAAGATCGACGTCGGCCGCATCATCACGATCTTCATGGGCCAGCTGCTGCGCGGCGAGCCGCTCACCGTGATCGGCGACGGCCTGCAGACGCGCTGTTTCACCTACGTCGACGACGCGGTCGCCGCGACGATCGCGGCCGGCGTCGGCCCGGGCACCGACGGGCAGGTCTTCAACATCGGCACCGACGTCGAGACCTCGATCCTGGACCTCGCGAAGCTCATGATCGACATCTCCGGCAGCCCGAGCACGATCCGCTTCGTCAGCAAGGAGGAGGTCTACGGCAACAGCTACGAGGACATCGCCCGGCGCGTGCCCGACAACACGCGCATGAGGAAGATCCTCGGGGTCGAGGCGGAGACGCCGCTGCGCGACGGCCTCGCGCGCACGATCGAGTGGTTCCGAACCCAGTGAGCGACTCCGGCCGCCCGCTCGGCGCCGCGCTCGATCCGCGCGGCGTGTTCGCGATCAAGGTCGACGTGGACACCGAGATCGGGCTCCGCGACGGCGCGCCCCGCCTGCTCGAGCTCTTCGAGCGCCTCGGCGTGCGCGCGAGCTGGTACGTGTCGATGGGGCCGGACCGCACGGGTCTCTCGGCGCTGCGCGTGTTCCGCCAGCGCGGATTCCTCGGCAAGATGGTGCGCTCGCGAGCGACCCGGATCTACCCGTGGCAGACGATGCTGCGCGGCACGCTGCTCCCGCCCGTGCAGATCGCGGCCGGGCACCCCGGTCGGCTGCACGAGATCGCCGCGGCCGGGCACGAGCTCGGGGTCCACGGCTGGGACCACGTCCGCTGGCACGACGGGCTCGCACGGATGACCGAGGACGAGGTCGCGGCCGAGGTCGGGCAGGCGAAGGAACTCTTCGAGGCGCTCGTGGGTCGTGCGCCCGAGGGCTTCGCGGCCCCGGGCTGGCAGTGCACCGGGCGCAGCCTGTGGGCGGTCGACGCAGCGGGCTTCCGCCATCGCAGCGACTCCCGCGGCTGGTTCCCCTACCGACCGCAGGCCGACGGCTACGTCTCGTCGGTCCCGGAGATCCCGACCACCCTGCCGACGCTCGACGAAGTGCTCGGCGCGGGCCACGGCCGCGGCAGCGTCGTCGAGGTCAGCGCCGCCTACCTGCGCGAGATCCGCGACGGCGCGCTCAACGTCCACACGATCCACACCGAGATCGAGGGCGGGGACTACCTGGGACACCTCGAGGACCTGCTGCGCCGCCTGCGCGACCGGCTCCTGTTCGCGACGCTCGGCGAGGTCGCGGCGAGCCTGCCGCCGGTCGCCGAGCTGCCGCTCTGCTCGGTGGTGCCCGGCCGGCTTCCGGGGCGGGGAGGCACGGTCGCGACGCAGGTGCGGCCGTGATCGGCCGGGACGAGGGCGAGGGGCCGTTCCTTCGCCGGATGGCCGCGCTCGGGTTCGCGCTGCTCGTCTTCGCGTACCTCTCGCGCCTCGGCGGGTTTCCGCTCCAGGATCCCGACGAGGGCCGCTACGCCGAGATCCCGCGCGAGATGATCGAGCTCGAGGACTGGACGACGCCGAGGCTCGACTACGTCCGCTACTTCGAGAAGCCGCCGCTCCTCTACTGGTCGACCGCGGTCGCCTTCCAGGCCTTCGGTCGGACCGAGGCCGCGGCGCGCATCGTGCCGGCGGTCTCGGGAATCGCAGCCGTGATCGCGACCTGGGCGCTCGGCCGCGGCATGCTGGGCGCGCGCGGTGCGCTGCTGGCCGCGGGGATGCTCGCGACGAGCCCGCTTCATTTCGTGATCTCGCAGTTCCTGCTGATCGACATGCTGCTCGTCGCCTGCATGACGGCGGCCCTGGGGGCGCTCTGGGGAGCGCACGTCGCGGAGCGCAAGTCCCCGTGGGC
>JAGWVP010000322.1 GCA_018970825.1 bacterium
GCGAGATCGCGACGCAGTGCTCCCCGCGCTCGATCCGGATCATGAAGCGCCAGCTCTACGCCGACCTCGCGGGCGACCTGGGCTCGTCGGTCCACGAGGCCGACCGCGAGATGGTCGCGAGCTTCTCGGCCGAGGATTTCCGCGAGGGCGTGGCGGCGTTCCTGCAGCGACGCCCGCCGCGCTTCACCGGGCGCTGATCGGCGCTCGGGTTCGAGGAGCGCGCGGCGAGGTTTCAGCCCGCTCGGCGTGCGGCGACGATCGCGTCGGCGAGCGCCGCGACGTCGACGACCTTGGGGCACTCGAAACCGTCCCAGTCTCCGTGCGGATCGAGCAGCACGCCGTGCACGCCAGCGGCCCGGGCGCCGAGCACGTCGACCGCGTGCAGGTCGCCCACGTGGACGGTCCGACCGGCCCGGGAGCCGGCGTGTTCGAGCGCGATCGCGAAGATCCGCGGGTCGGGCTTCTCGACGCCGACGACGGCCGAGTCGACCACCGCGTCGAGCAGTCCGCCGAGCCCGGCCTCGTCGAGCCCGCGGGCGATCGTCCCGTCGGAGTTGCTGACGACGACGAGCCGGAGCCCCTCGGAGCGGAGTGCCGCGAGCGCCCCGGGCACGCCCGGCAGGACGCGCGACCAGAGGCGGCGCGTCGGCACCTGCGTCTTCAGCTCCGTCGCGAGGTCCGCCGCGAGCGCGTCGAGGTCCGCGGCCGACCGGCCGCCGGTCGCCGGTCCCAGGTGGTCGAGCGCGCGGCGCAGGTAGAACGCGAACGTGTCGCGCGCTTCGCTCGACACCCCGCCCTCGAGCCGCCGCGAGACCGCCGGGCGCGCGGCGGCCTCGGCGCGCGCGACCCGCCCGGGGGTCGTATGTACGCCACGGGCGTCGAGCCGCTCGGCGAGGAGCGCCACGTCGATGCCGACCAGCGTGTTGCCCGCGTCGAAGAAGATCGCTTCGACGTCGCGGAGAGGAATCCCGGCGAGGCCCACGGCGCCTGCCATAGCGACCCGCAGCGGGTCGCTCCAACCGCGCGACGGCGCTCAAGTTCCGGGCGGGCACGTCCGTAAGAGGACCGGGTCGCGTCCCCGCGGCCCGGAATCGGCAATCCACCTCGTGGCGGGAATCGATCGCATCGACCGGCTTCTCGACGTGCTCGGCGCGGCGGGTCTGCTCGGCATGGCCTCGGGCAGGGCCCGGGCCGGGCTGCACGCGATTCCCGGGCTGCGTCCGCGACTCGACGTTGCGCGCGCGACGGCGGCGGCGCGGCCCTCCCGCCCGCCGGACGCTCTCGCCGACGTCCTCGACGCGGCCGGCGCGCTCGACCGGATCGCGCAGCCGGTGCTCGCGACCGACGCCTCGGGACGGATCGCGTTCGCGAACTCGGCCGCCCGCTCGACCTTCGGTGGAGACACCGCGACGCTCGTCGGCCGCGACGCGTGCACGCTCGGCCTGCCCTTCGACGCCCGCGCCCTCGCGGGTCTCGCCGCGAGCGACGGACGCGACGGAGAGCGCCAACGGCGCGTCCGGCTCGCGACCGCCGGTGACGGCGAGCGGACCGCCCTCGTCGACGCGTCCCCCCTGCTCGACGACGACGGCACGCTCGTGGGCGCGCTCCTCGTCGTGACCGATGCCGAGCGCCTCGCCCGCGAGCAGGAGCGGATCGTCGCCCAGCTCGAGCGCGCGAACCGCATCCGCTCCGACTTCGTCGCGACCATGTCGCACGAGCTCCGCACGCCGCTCCACGTGATCCTCGGCTACGCCGACCTGCTGCTCGGGGGCGAGTTCGGCACGCTCACCGCCGAGCAGTCGGAGACCGTCGCGCGCCTTCTGCGGCGGGCCCACGAGCTCCACGAACTGGTCTCGAACACCCTCGACGTGAGCCGCATCGACGCGGGCGCCGCGACCCTGCACCCGGTCGAGCTCCATGCGCGCGGAATCGCGGCCGAGGCCGTCGCCGAGTGCGCGCGGAGGCCCGGTTCCGACGCGGTCGAACTCGTGGTCGACGTCCCCGGCGACCTGCCGCCGATCCTCGGCGACGCGACCAAGATCAAGGTCGTGCTGAAGAACCTGGTCGGCAACGCGCTCAAGTTCACCGAGCGCGGCCGGGTGTCGGTGTCGGCGCGCCGCGACGGCGACGGCATCGCCTTCGACGTCGTCGACACCGGGATCGGCGTCGACCCGGCCGTCCTGCCCGAGTTGTTCGATGCCTTCCGCCAGGCCGATCCGTCGCCGAGCCGACGCCACGGCGGCGTCGGGCTCGGCCTCTACATCGTGCGCCGGCTCCTCGACCTCGTCGGCGGTCGGATCTCGGTCGAGAGCGAACCGGGGCGCGGTTCGCGATTCACCGCGTGGATTCCGCTCGTGCCCCCCTCGTCCGCGGGCCGCGATGCCGACGCTCCCCCGAAACCGTCCTGAAGCGGGCACGGGGTCCGCGCTCCGGAGCCCACCGCCGATCCCCACCCCCGCCGCGCGGCCTCGCTGCGAGGGGCCGCGTCGGAAGGGAGTACGCGCGCGGCGAGACCGCTCGGAACCGCTCGTCCGTCAGCGCCGCGCGCTCCGCCATGCGTCGGACTGCGCGGCCACGAGTCGCACCAGGTCGACGCTCGCGACGTTCACGTCGACGAGGTGCATGCCCCAGTCGGCCGAGAGGTCGCCGCGGATGTCGTCGACGCGCGGCCCGGGGTCGGGGTTGTTCCGCAGCGACAGCCACGAGTAGCCGCGGTCGCGACGGCACTCCGCGGTGACGAGTCCCGGCATCGCGACGAACGGGGTCGCGATCCGCGGGTGATCGGCCACCTCCGGCGCCCACCCGAGATCGGGGTTCGCGTCCGCGAACTGCGTGCCCTCGGTGCGCGAGAAGCGCGGCGTGAGGTCGCCCGGCCCGCCCGCGAGCGCGGCCGGGTTCGTGCACAGCGCCTCCATCCCCGGCGACTGCGCGCGCGCGAAGAAGGTTCCCTCGGGCGGCGGCGACGACTCGCGGAAGGACGCGTACGACACGACGCAGCCGACCTGCCCGGGCGCGCGGCACGCCGGCACGTCGGCGAAACTCCCGCCGACGTCGCCGCCGACCGGAACCTCGACGGTCGCGCCCAGCAGCAGCGCGGAGACCATCCGGCCGCGCAGCGCGGGATCGGGGTCGATCTCGCGCGCGACCAGCTGGCGCAGCAGCCCGGCACCCTGCGAATGCCCGATCAGGACGAAGGGTCGGCCGCCGTTCCAGTTCGAGAGGTAGGTGCGGAACGCGTCGACGACGTCGGCGTAGGCGATCGCACCGTAGTCGACCCCGGTGCCCGGCGGCGCCGAGAGCGTCCGCTGGCGGTAGAGCGGCGCGAACACGTCGCACACCTCGGCGAACGGTGCCGCCTGGAGGCGGGTCGTCGCGATCTCCTGCTCGTAGCGGCCGTCGAAGGCCGCGTTGCCCTCGGTTCCGAGTCGCACGGTCGGGTAGACGTAGAAGCAGTCGACGTCGCGCGGGCCGGTCGGGTCGATCTTCGCGACCTGCAGCGTCCCGTCGGCCGCGAGGAAGGTCGTGTCGAGGTCGCGGTCGCAGACGTCGCCTTCGAGGCCGCGGCGGCACATCCAGTGGGCGTCGTCCTCGTAGACCTCGCTGCGCCAGCCGGTCGGTCCCGACTCGACGTCGGAGCAGGCGGCGAGAGCGACGACGAGGAGCGCGAGCGGAAGGACGGGCGGGATCGGATGCTTCATGCCTTCCCGGCTATCAGGAACCGGTCCGCGCGGAAATCACCTTTTCGAGCGGCGGCGGAAGGCCGAACCGGGCGAGGACGCCACGGGTGCCGCGGGGGATGCATCGGCCCCCCGGCCACGTCGATTCCCGGACGCCGCCTCCGGCCGAGCCCGCTTCGGGCGCGCGGTACCGCGACCGTGGAGGATCTCCTCGATCTCCTCGCGGAAGGCCTCGCGCACGCTGGGGTGACCGGGCAGTTCGCGCCGGGGTGCCACGCAACCGATCCCGCGCGCGGCCGGCTGCACGGTCAAGCGCACGCCGCGGCCATCGGGCTCGAGCAGGAGCGGCCAGTGCCGGCACGAGGCCGGCTTCACGCTGGGCAAGGGGCGCCCGGTCTCGAGCGCGATCGTGTGGATCGAGCACAGCGAGCGCGTGCGCGTCCGGTAGAGGAACGGACACGAGCCGTCCGGCCGAGGGTCGACGAGCAGGTCCGGCGGGTCGTCGACGAAGGCGTTCTCGTACTCGTCGCCGTCGCGCAGCGAGGGCACCAGCCGTGCGACCTCGTCCATGATGCCGTCGATCGCGCGGACCTCGCGCCGGGTGACTTCGACCG
>JAGWVP010000323.1 GCA_018970825.1 bacterium
GGCCCGGGAGCGACGCTCCCGGGCCTTTTTTCTTGTCCGCCGCGTCCGAGCGCACTCGCGCCGGGCGCGATCGCCGAACGAGAACACGCCCCGCGGAGCGGGGCGACGGACGAGCGAGCGGATCCGCCCCACGGCGGCCGCTCGCCTGGAACGAGGCCCCAGAGGGCCGGGGCCTGCGGGCCCGGGAGACGAGAGATGAACCGCCGCGAGACGAAGAGGATGGCATGGCAGCTGGTCGCGAGCCTGGTCGGCGCGCTCGCCGTGTCCGCGATTTCCCCGCTCGCCGACGCCCAGTCGGCCGACGGCAACGAGATCCTGAACGTGTCCTACGACCCCACGCGCGAGCTGTGGCGGGACGTGAACGAGGCCTTCGGACCGGTCTGGGAGAAGGAGAGCGGCAAGGCGATCGTCGTGAAGCAGTCGCACGGCGGCTCCGGCTCGCAGGCCCGGGCGGTGATCGACGGCCTCGAGGCCGACGTCGTGACGCTCGCGCTGTGGCCCGACGTGAACCAGATCGCGAAGGCCGGTCTCATCGAGCGGGGATGGGAGGAGCGCCTTCCCAACCGCGCCGTCGCCTACACCAGCACGATCGTCTTCGTGGTCCGCAAGGGGAACCCGAAGGGAATCAAGGACTGGCCCGACCTCGCGAAGGACGGCCTCGCGATCGTCACGCCGAACCCGAAGACCTCGGGCAACGGAAAACTCTCCTTTCTCGCCGCGTGGGGCGCCGTCGTCACCCGTGGCGGAACGGAGGAGCAGGCCCGCGAACTCGTGACGAAGATCTACGAGCGCACGCCGGTCCTCGACACGGGCGCGCGGGGCGCCACCACGACGTTCGTCCAGAAGGGGATCGGCGACGTCCACCTCACCTGGGAGAACGAGGCGAAGCTCGAGGTGAAGGAGTCCGGCGGCGAGCTCGAGATCGTCTACCCGCCGACGAGCTTCCTCGCCGAACCGCCGCTCGCCGTGGTCGATGCGAACGTCGACTCGAAGGGCACGCGCGCCGTGGCGGAGGCGTACCTGCGCTGGGTCTTCACCCCCGAGGGCCAGGAGGTCGCCGCGAGGAACTTCTACCGGCCGACGAACGCGGAGGTGCTTTCCCGGCACGCGGGGGACTTCCCGCGCATCGAGCTCTTTCCGATCACCGCCGTCGCACCCGACTGGGATGCCGCGAACAAGCGCTTCTTCGGCGAAGGCGGCGTCTTCGAGACGATCTACAAGCCCCGCTGACCGACCATCCACCCCGATCCGACGGCACGAGCCGAGGAGGAGACGATGAACACGCGAACCACGAAACGCGTCCTGCCGGGCTTCCGCCCGAGCCTCGCCTGGACGCTCGGCTACCTGGGACTGCTCGTCCTGGTCCCGCTCGGAGCGACCTTCCTGCGCGCATCGAGCCTCGGCTGGAACGAGTTCTGGTCGGCGGTGTGGACCGAGAGGGCGAGGGCGGCCTACCGGGTCACCTTCGGCGCCTCGCTCGTCGCGTCGCTCGCGAGCGTCGTGCTCGGGCTTCTCGTCGCCTGGGTCCTCGTGCGGTACCCGTTCCCCGGGCGCCGGCTCGTCGACTCGCTGGTCGACCTGCCGTTCGCCCTGCCCACGGCCGTCGCGGGTCTCGTCTACTCGGACCTCTACGTCGAGAAGGGCTGGCTCGGACGCTTCCTCGTGCCGCTCGGCATCCGCGGGGCGTACTCGTGGCTCGCGATCGTCCTCGTGCTGGTGTTCATCGGCGTTCCCTTCGTCGTCCGGACCGTGCAGCCGGTGCTCGCCGAGATCGACGCGGACGTCGAGGAGGCGGCGGCCTGCCTGGGGGC
This sequence comes from bacterium, assembly GCA_018970825.1. Lineage (GTDB taxonomy): Bacteria > Desulfobacterota > Binatia > UBA12015 > UBA12015 > REEB422. The sequence goes on from JAGWVP010000323.1 coordinate 1,812, forward strand.
GACGCGGTGGCAGACCTTCCGCCACGTGCTGTTCCCGATGCTCGTGCCGGCCGCGGTCACCGGGTTCGCGCTCGCCTTCGCGCGCTCGCTCGGCGAGTACGGGTCGGTCGTCTTCGTCTCGGGCAACATGCCCTACAAGACCGAGATCGCGCCGGTGCTGATCGTCTCCCGGCTCGAGGAGTTCCAGTACGCGGAGGCGACCGCGATCGCGGTCGTGCTGCTCGCCCTCTCCTTCTCGATGCTGCTGGGCATCAACCTGCTCGAGCGCTGGAGCCGCCATGAGTAGCGCACCGGCACCGAGGCCCCTTCCCGCCCGCCCCGCGCGACCGAAGGCCGACGGCGGAGCGCGCATCGCCCGCGAGGATCCCGCGCCGGTGCGCTGGGCACTCACCGCGGCGGCGCTGCTCGTGATCGGCGTCCTGATCGTCGTGCCGGTGGCGAACGTCTTCTGGCAGGCCTTCCGCGGCGGGCTCGCCGCCTACGGGCGGGCGATCTTCGGGGACGCGGACACGCTCGCGGCGATCCGTCTCACCCTGACCGTCGCGCCGATCGCCGTCGCGGTGAACACGGTCTTCGGGCTCGCGGCGGCCTGGGCGATCGCGCGCTTCCGCTTCCCGGGCCGCACCTTCCTCACCTCCCTGATCGACCTGCCGTTCTCGGTCTCCCCGGTCGTCGCCGGGCTCTCGATGATGATGCTCTTCGGCATGCAGGGCTACCTCGGCCCCTGGCTCCGGGCCCACGGTTGGAAGATCGTCTTCGCCACGCCCGGGATCGTGATCGCGACCGCCTTCGTCACGCTGCCCTTCGTCGCCCGCGAACTCATCCCGACGATGGAGGCGCTCGGCGACGAGGAGGAGATCGCGGCGGTGAGCCTCGGCGCGAGCGGCTGGCAGACGTTCCGCCGGGTCACCCTCCCGAACGTGAAGTGGGGGCTCCTCTACGGCCTGATCCTGTGCAACGCGCGCGCGATGGGGGAGTTCGGCGCGGTCTACGTCGTGTCGGGTCGGATCACGGGGCAGACCGACACGATCCCCCTGCGCGTGGAGAAGCTCTTCCAGGAGTACCGCACGGCCGAGTCGTTCGCGGTGGCCTCGCTGTTGACCCTGCTCGCGCTGGTCACGCTCGTGCTCAAGGTCTTCCTCGAGGAGCGCAGGCGTCGCGAGCTCGCCGAGGCGGCGCGCCTCGACACGGAGGGGGAGGTGGCGCCATGAGCGTCTCGATCGATCGACTCTCCAAGCGCTTCGGCGGCTTCACCGCGCTCGAGGACGTGAGCCTCGAGATCTCCGGTGGCGAGCTCGTCGCGCTCCTCGGGCCCTCGGGGTCCGGCAAGACCACGCTGCTGCGCATCATCGCGGGCCTCGAGTCGGCCGACGGCGGCACGGTCCGCTACCAGGACGAGGACGTGACGGATCGGCCCGTCCGGGAGCGCAACGTCGGTTTCGTGTTCCAGCACTACGCGCTCTTCCGCCACATGACGGTGTTCGAGAACGTCGCATTCGGCCTGCGCGTCCGCCGCCGCCCGGCGGCCGAGATCGACCGTCGCGTGAACGAACTGCTCGAGCTGATCCAGCTCGCGAGCCTCGGGCACCGCTACCCGTCCCAGCTCTCCGGCGGACAGCGACAGCGCGTGGCGCTCGCCCGGGCCCTCGCGGCGGAGCCGCGGCTGCTGCTCCTCGACGAGCCCTTCGGCGCGCTCGACGCCAAGGTGAGGCAGGAGCTCCGGTCCTGGCTCCGCAGGCTCCACGAGGAGATCCACGTGACCAGCATCTTCGTCACGCACGACCAGGACGAGGCCTTCGAGGTCGCCGACCGCGTCGTCGTCATGAACAAGGGACGGATCGAGCAGGTCGGGACGCCGCAGGAGGTCTTCGACCACCCGGCGACGCCCTTCGTGATGGACTTCCTCGGCAACGTGAACGTGTTCCAGGGCCGGGTGGAGTCGGGCCGCGCCCACGTGGGCGGGCTCAGCGTCGACTATCCCGACCACGACTCGGGCGACTCCCGTCCGGCGACCGGCTACGTCCGCCCGCACGAGCTCGACGTCGTCCGCGAGCCCGGAGAGGGAACGAACATCGAGGCGACCGTGGTGCGCGTGCACGCGGTCGGAGCGGTCGTGAGGGTCCTTCTCGAGGACCCCCGGGGGGAGGTCCTGCTCGTCGATCTCGGTCGCGAGCGCGCGGGAGAGCTCGGGCTCGTCGCCGGCGAGACGGTGTGGGTCGCGCCCCGCAGGGTTCGCGTCTTCGTGCACGACTTCCAGATCTGAGGCCCCGCAAGGGAGAAAGGAGGCAGGCGATGGTGTCCAGCGACGATCCGAGATCCGCCGGGGCCGGTGGGCGAGTCGGCTCGGTCGGGTCCGACGACGCCGAGCGCGTCCTCGGTGCCCTGCGGGGGCTCCGCTACGGGACGGTCACGGTGATCGTGCACGACGGCGCGATCGTGCAGGTCGAGAGAAC
>JAGWVP010000324.1 GCA_018970825.1 bacterium
GAGGTCGGGCGCTGGCTGTGCGGTGCGGTGCCCCGGGCCTGCGGTCCCGCGCCTGCAGACGAGCCGTCCGTGCAACGTCCCGGCGACGGAGCCCCCGTGCCCGCCGCGGGGACGGCCCCGGGCGCTTGAACCGCCGCGGACCGCGGGCGATGTTCGCGCGATGGCAGGCTCGCGCGCACCGGTGATGATCGACGCCCCGCTGCTCGATCGCGTCGTCGACGAGGCTCGCACGTCGCCGCGCGGCCGACGCAATTTCAACCTCCATCCGACCGACGACCACCCGGCTCACCGGCTGCTGAACGCGATCGAGCCGGGCTCGTACATCGCACCGCACCGGCACCTCGCCGCGGACAAGGACGAGTCGATCCTGGTCGTGCGCGGGAGCGTCGCGATCGTCTTCTTCGACGACCTCGGGCGCGAGACGTCGCGCGCGACGCTCGCCGCGGGCGGCGCGACGATCGGCGTCGACGTCCCGCACGGCGCGTTCCACACCCTGTGGGCGCTCGAGCCGGGGACCGTCTTCTTCGAGGCCAAGGCCGGTCCCTACCGGCCCCTCCTGCCCGAGGAACGCGCCCCGTGGGCGCCGGCCGAGGGCACCCCCGAGGCGCAGGAGTGGCTGCGCCGGCTCGCCGCGGGCGAGCCGGCCTGAGCGCGTCCGGGGCGCGACGCCGGGCGGACGCGCCCGCGGCTAACGGTTTCCGCTCGCCGAGACGGACCAGGCGCCGCCGCGCGCGCGGCCGACGACCCAGGTCTGCGCGCCCGGGCCGGCGATCGCCCGCAGGTCCTCGAGGCCGCTGCCCGCGAGCGCGGGCGCACCGTGCTTGCCCGACGGCCAGAACGCGACCAGTTCCGCCCCGGCCGGAGCGTCCGCGCCCGCCGCCTCGAACGTGGCGCCTGCCTCGTCGTAGGTCGCGCGCTCGATCCGGCCCGGGGCCGCGCGCAGGAGCGCGCGCGTCAGGTCGTCGAGCAGGTCGGTGCGCTCGCCGAGGATCTCGTTGGTCCGGCAGTCGACCTCGAACTCGCCCCACACGCCCGGGATCTCGCCGTCGAGGATCGGTCCCGACTTGTGCGGGTCGCCGCACGACTCGCGCCACGTCCACAGCGTCGCGCCGAAGCGGAACTCGTCCTGCAGCGCCTGGTGGCGCACGAAGTAGCCGTCCGCCGGGTCCGAGGCCCGCTCGGGTCCGCCGCCCCACTCGCCGCTGAACACCGGGGCACCGCCGAATCCGCGCGCCTCCTCGGCGGCGACCTCGAAGGCCGCGGCGGTGATCGGCCCGCCGGTGAAGCCGCCCGTGTAGACGTGGGGCGCGTAGACGACGTCGCGATCGCGGGCGAAGTCCGGCGGCGCGCCGCGTCCGTTCGCCGACCACAGGGCGGAGGGCTCGAAGAAGACCAGGTGGGGCGGGGCTCCCGCCGCGCGCTCGGCCGCACGCATCGCGGCGACGGCCTCGCCGTACATCTCGGACAGCCGCCGCTGCTCGTCGTCGCCGAAGGCGTTCGGCTCGTTCATCAGGTCGAACCCGGCGACCTCCGCGCGCCCGGCCCAGCGCGCGGCGAGGTGGGCGAGCATGCGCACGTAGCGCGTTCGGATGCCGACGCCCCCGGGGCCGGCCGCGTCCGACCAGAACGCGGTCCAGGACGCGCGAACCGCCTGGCTGGTCTCGCGGATGCCCGCGGCCGCGCATCTCGGCGCGTCGCCGTCGAGCGTCGCCCAGCCCGGGGCGCCGTCCCAACCGATCGCCCGCTTCGAGCCCGGGGGGCAGACCTCGTCGGGCCGGGCCGCGAGCGTGGCACCCCACGCGTCCTGGTGGAGGTCGATCACCGTGTAGAGGCCGCGCGAGGCGAGCGTGCGGACGGCGGCGTCGACCTCGTCGAGGTAGGCCTCGTCGTACTCGCCCGGGGAGGGCTCGACCCGCGACCACGAGATCAGCAGGCGCATCGCCGTCCAGCCGATTTCCGACATCCGGTCGGCGTCCGCCTCGGTGAAGGGGAAGACGGTCGGGAATTCGATGCCCTTCCAATAGTCGGCGAGCGCGTTCACGTTCGCGCCGCGCAGCAGGATCTCGCGGCCCTCGGCGTCGACGACCCGTCCGCCGGCGACGGGGTCGGGTTCCGCGTGGAGGGCGACCAGTCGGCCCGGGGAGGCCGGGGGAAGGCCGCTCGACGTGTCGCCGCAGCCGAGCGAGCTCGCCGCGAGCAGCGCTGCGCCGGCGAGGATCGCGGCTCGTCGGGTCGTCGGGCGGGGGCGGTTCTCGGGGGCCGTGGTCGTCGGGTTCGCGGTCGTCTCGGGCATGGGAGCCTCGCTTTCTCGCGTGTTTCCGGGCGGTTCGAGCCCCGGTCCTAGCACCGGGCCCACGGGGCGGTCAGCCCGGGATTCGGAGCGGCCCCGTCCCGGCCCGTTTCATGAGACGGCCTGTTCGGGTTCATTCCCCGATCTTGCAGAACGAACCGTTGACGGAGTCGCCTCTCACCCGTATTCCATGAGGCGTACCCGAGGACATACCTTATGAAATTAGGGACCGGTGATGGACCGGAACTGGACGTGACCGACCTCCAGATCCTCCAGACCCTGCAGCAGGACTGCAAGATCTCGCTCGCGCGAATCGGCGAGCAGGTGGGACTCTCTGCGCCTTCCGTGATCGAGCGGATCAAGAAGCTCGAACAGGGCGGCGTGATCCGCGGCTACCACGCGCTGCTCGAGTCGCGTCACCTCGGGCTCGACGTGACCGCCTTCATCGGCGTGGTCGTCGATCACCCGCGCGGGCTCGGCGACTTCGAGGAGCGAGTCGCGTCCCTCGACGGCGTGCTCGAGTGCCACCACGTGACGGGCCAGCACACGCTGCTGCTCAAGGTGAAGACCGAGAGCACGTCGACGCTCGAGCAACTCATCAGTCGCATCCGCCAGATCCCCGGCGTGGCGAGGACCGAGACGATGGTCGTCCTCTCGACGCATTGCGAGCGCACGCAGGTGCCGCTCGGCGACAGGCTCGCGGCGACGGCGGAGCGCGAGGCGCCGCGACGCCGTGCGGGGCGCGCGGCGGACCGCCGTCTCGCGGCGACGACGAGGAACTGAAAGCCGCCCCGACCCGGACGGCCCGACGACCGGACGAGAAGACCGAACGGAGACGAGACAGTGACGACGAATCCCACCGCCCATCCCGAGACCGAGGCGCCGTCCGCGGCCGCACTCCGCGAGGCACGCGGCGCGGCCGAGCGCGACGGCCTCTACCGCCGCTGCACGGAGCACGACGCATGCGGCGTCGGCTTCGTCGCCCAGATGAAGGGCGTCCGCTCGCACGACATCGTGGAGAAGGGGCTCAAGATCCTCGAGAACCTGACCCACCGCGGCGCCTGCGGCTGCGATCCGCTCACCGGCGACGGCGCCGGCATCCTGATGCAGATGCCCCACGAGTTCCTCGCGGCGGAGTGCGCGAAGGCGGGTCTCGAACTGCCGCGCGAGGGCATGTACGGCGCCGGCCTCGTCTTCCTGCCGACCGACGTCCGCGAGCAGAACGTCTGCCTCGAGATCGTGGAGAAGATCGTCCGCGAGGAGCGCCAGCGCTTCGTCGGCTGGCGCGACGTGCCGGTCGATCCGTCGGTCACCGGGCCGGTCGCGCGGCAGACGATGCCGGCGATCCGGATGCTGCTCGTCGGCGCCGGCCCCGGAGTGGTCGACCAGGCGACGCTCGAGCGCAAGCTCTTCGTCATTCGCAAGCGCGCCGAGCACGCGATCCGCGAGTCGAGCCTCGCCGACACCGAGAGTTTCTACGTGGCGAGCCTTTCGTCGCGCACGATCGTCTACAAGGGCCTGCTCCTCCCCGACCAGATGCAGGCGTTCTTCGCCGACCTGCGCGACCCGCGGATGAAGAGCGCGATCGCCCTCGTGCATCAGCGCTTCAGCACGAACACGTTTCCCTCCTGGGACCGCGCGCACCCCTACCGCTTCATCGCCCACAACGGCGAGATCAACACGTTGCGCGGCAACGAGAACTGGATGCACGCGCGCGAGCCGCTGTTCGCCTCCGAGGCGTTCGGCGAGGACATCGAGCGGATCCGGCCGATCGTCGACGAGGCCTCGAGCGACTCGGGCAAGTTCGACAATTCGCTCGAGCTGCTCGTGCACACCGGGCGCTCGCTGCCGCACGCGGTCATGATGATGATCCCGGAGGCGTGGCAGAAGCACGAGTCGATGAGCGCGAGCAAGCGCGAGTTCTACGAGTACCACTCCTGCCTGATGGAGCCGTGGGACGGCCCGGCCT
>JAGWVP010000325.1 GCA_018970825.1 bacterium
TGTCGTAGACGACCTTGCGGTGGAACCAGGGGGACTCGGGCGCGTCGATGTTGTGGACGATCGTCGAGAACACCTCACCCGGGTCGGAGCCGAGCAGTTGCAGCTTGCCGTCGACGCCGCGCACCGAGAGGTTCGCCTCGCGCGCGAGCTCGACCAGTCCCTCTTCGGACACGCGTGCGCTGCCGCTGCGCACCATCTCGTCGAGCACCGAGCGCGGCGGGCCGTCGAAGCCGCTCTCGCCGACCAGGCGCGCGAAGCTCGGCCCGCGCGCCCCGTCGGCCTCGTAGGGCAGGGGCTTCGCCCGGCGGGAGCGGTCGGCGTAGGGCGGACCTGCCATCCAGCGGCCGATCACGCGCGTGACGATCGTCTCCTCGAGGCGCACCTGGGCTCGCTCGAGCGGTGGCAGGCCCCGGAGCCTCGCGATCTCCTTGCGGTGGATCCCGGTGACGAGCGAGATCCGGCTGTCGGTCTGGCGCTTGTGCGGCAGTGACAGGTCGTTCTCGGCGACCTCGACGAACAGCGACCGCAGCACGTCGTCGAGAACCGGGTAGGTGATCTCCCAGAGCAGCAACTGTCGTACGACCGGGCGCAGCATGCGCCGGAGGGCGTCGACGAGCTTTTCGCGTGGCATGCGGGCCGGCATGGTCCTCGTTCCGTCGGGCTCCGTTATCAGGTCGGCGGGTTCGGTCGCCACGAGAGGAACGAACCCGTGCCGCCGGCGCCGCGAACCTTCGCGGCACCGGCGGCCCGGGCCTCATCCCGCGCCATGCGGGACGAACCGAGCGACGGATGGGGGGGACGTCGTTCGGCGGTCATCGACCGCCTGCCCGGAGCGGCGGGGGAGCCGCCCGGACGAGGCGGTTGCTCTCGACGGGAGGTGAGGCACGCGCGCCGGAGAGGATGTCGAGAGCTTCGCGCGAGAATCGCGGATCGGTCGGGGGGAGGCGCCCGGGCCGGTACCGCACTCGCCCGCGGCCCCACCCGCGACGGCGGCGATGCGCCCGGCCCGGGCGCTGGTCGGATGCGAGAGGAGCCCCGACTCGTTCCTGTCGTTCGCCCGGATCATGCGACCTTCCTCTCCTTGCGCCGGCGGGAGGGGCGGATGCGCTTTCGGGGCGTGGTGATCTTCGAGATGGTCGTCGCGATGCGACGCGCCGAGGGCGGCCGCGGGCCGACCCGGTCGCCGGACTCGACCCGGGCGAGGATGCGGCGTCGCACCAGGTCGCCGTCGAGCGAGAGCGCGTCGCAGATGCTCTGGAAGGTGAACGGGTAGGAGGTGTCGGTCGAGCGCATCCAGCGCTCGGCGTGGGCCCCCCGGAGCCGCTTCTTCACGTTGCGGGAACGCCTTGCCGCCTCCATGCAGGCGATGGCGTTCTCGAGCACGGCGATCATGAGGGCCCGGACTCCCCGCATGGGGTGTCCCTCGCTGCCCGCACCGAGCACCTGCTCGGGCAGCACGGGGCTCCAGGCGCCTCCCTCTTCCGTCTTGATCCGGCTGCTCACGAAAAAGGGAAATATTCCCATTTTTCGACGCGCGCAACGGGCAATGTTCGGAATCCGCGAAAAAGACGGAAAACGCCCGCCGGGCGGGCTTTTCCCGGGGCTCACGACAGGCGGAAGTCGGCCGGGTCGGGCGCGAGCGTCCAGCGCCGGTAGTCGAGCAGGCGGAAGGGCGAGGTCGTGACGACCCGGCCCCGGGAGTTCTTGTACCAGCTGTCCGCGCCCGGGTGGGACCAGACGACGCGCGACATCCGCTCGTCGAGGCGGCGGGTCCACTCGTCGCAGGCCTCCGTCCGACACTCGATCGCGCGTGCGCCCTCGGCGAGCAGGAGCCGCAGGCAGCCGCTCACGTAGCGCACCTGGCATTCGGAGTGGAAGACGATGCTCCCGGCGTGCGCGAGATTGGTCCCCGGACCGTAGAGGAGGAAGAGGTTCGGGAAGCCCGGGACGGTGATGCCGAGGTGAGCGCGCGGGTCGTCGCCCCACGCTTCGTCGAGCCGCACGCCGCCGCGTCCCTCGATCCGCATCGGCTGCAGGAAGCGCGTCGCGTGGAAGCCGGTCGCGAGCACGATCGCGTCGAGCGGGTGGCGCGACCCCGCGCAGGCGATCGCGTCGCGCTCGACGGACACGATCGGATCGACGACGAGCCCGACGTTCGGTCGCTTCAGCGTGTCGATCCACGCGCCGTCGTCCTGCAGCATGCGCTTCACGAACGGCGGGTACGTCGGGAGCACCTTCGCGAGCAGCCCGGGATCGTCGCCGACCTGGGCGCGCAGGGAGGCGGTCAGCATTTCCCGCACGCGGTCGTTCTCGGCGTTCACCGATCGCTCGGGGTGGGCCCAGGCGGGGTCGATCTCGAGCGACGGCAGGAGGCCGTCGGACGCGGGCCAGAAGCAGAGGAACCGGTACCAGCGGCCGTAGAAGGGCACGTGGCGCAGCAGCCACCTCTTCCCGTCGGAGACCCGCCGACGGTAGAGGGGGTTCGGGCGCAGCCAGGCCGGCGAGCGCTGGAAGACGGCGAGCCGCGCGGCGATCCGTGCGACCTCGGGGACGAGCTGCAGCGCCGATGCCCCGGTTCCCACGACCCCGACGCGACGGCCCGAGAGGTCGACGTCGGTCCGCCACGCGGCCGAGTGGAAGACCGGCCCGGCGAAGCCGTCGAGCCCGGGCAGGTCGGGGATCTTCGGCCGGTTCAACTGGCCGACCGCCGAGACGATCGCGTTCGCCGACACCGTCTCGCGCGAGCCGTCGTGTCCCACCAGGACGACGCGCCAGGCTCCCGCGTCGTCGTCCCAAGAGGCCGACTCGACCTCGGTGCGGAGCCGGAGGAGCGGACGGACCCCGTGTCGATCGGCGCAACGCTCGAGGTAGTCCCGGATCTCCGGCTGTCGCGAGTAGAACTCGCTCCAGTCGGGATTCGGCTCGAACGAGTAGCCGTAGAAGTGGTTCGCGACGTCGACGCGGCAGCCCGGGTAGACGTTCTCGTGCCACGTGCCGCCCACGCCGCCGTTCTTCTCGACGACGAGACACGGCACGCCCGCGTCCGCGAGCCGGATCGCCATGAGCAGTCCCGACACGCCCGCGCCGACGACGATCACCCGGAAGGCGGCGAGCCGCGCGGCCGGCACGCCGTCGGCGATCGGGACCGCGCGCGAGTCGCGTCCGTCGAGCGCGAGCTCCTCGAGCATCATCGGCACGTAGTCGGCGGGGACGTCCTCGCCCGCGACGAACGACATCGTCTCGTGGACGGTCTCGGGCGAGGGCGGGGGCGGCAGCGCACCGCCGCGGTCGCGAAGCGAGCGCAGCGCGGAGAGGGCCTCGGCGAGGAGCGCCGCTCGATCCCCGGGCCGAAGCCACGAGCGCTCGCCGAGGACCGCGCGGCCGGGGCGCAGCGGGCCGCGGAGTCGCCGCGTGTCGCCGGTCACGTGGACCAGCGAGGCGACGAGCGTCGCCGCGTTGGCGCTCTCGAGGGCGTGCGCGATCTCCTCGTCGGAGCCGGCGAGGGGTTCAGGGGCCGGGGCGACCGGAATGGGCATGGGCGGCGCGAGAGCCTAGATCCCCCGGGGGCGCGACCGCCAGCGCCCGCGGCCGCATGACAAGGCCCCGGGATTCGGTCCATGCTCCGCCGCGACCGCCCGGGGGCGGTCCGCCGGAGGAGCCCCGCATGGACATGGACGAGATCGCGAAGCTCGCGAAGGAGTTCGCCGCCCCCTACCGCGTGACCGCGGGGAAGCGCTTCCGCCTCGCGGATCACGACCCGGCCGACACCGGTCGACTCTCGCGCGAGGACAAGCCGCGCGCGAAGGAGGCTCTCCAGCGCGGCATCCAGGCGCTGTCGGAATTGCAGGACAAGCTCTACGCGCAGGACCGCTGGGCGGTGCTGCTCGTGTTCCAGGCGATGGACGCGGCCGGCAAGGACGGCGCGATCAAGCACGTCATGTCCGGGGTCAATCCGCAGGGGTGCGAGGTCCATTCTTTCAAAGCACCGACCAGCGAGGAGCTGGATCACGATTACTTGTGGCGCTGCTCGAAGCGCGTTCCGGAGCGCGGACGCATAGGCATCTTCAACCGCAGTTATTACGAGGAAGTCCTCGTCGTCCGCGTGCATCCGCAAATTTTGCAAAAGCAGAAAGTCCCGCGCGAGCTGCTGACCAAGCGCGTCTGGGACGAACGCCACGAGGACATAAAGTCCTTCGAGCGGTATCTCGGACGCAACGGCGTGCTC
>JAGWVP010000002.1 GCA_018970825.1 bacterium
CGCGACCGTCCGCGCGCAGGCCGCCGCCCACGATGCACATGCGCTTCCTGCGGGCCCGATCGGCGATCGGCACGAGATCATGGAGGACATGGGCCGCTCGTCAGGTTGGTCGCGTGAAACTTCCCGAAGGGCGTCGGGATCTCGGTCCCGCCCGCGCCGGGAGGTCCGCCGTCGGGCGTGTGACAGCCGCAGCCGCCGGCGAGGGCGAAGACGACCGCGCCGCGAGCGGGGTCTCCGCCCGAGGCGGTCCCCTGGGGCGCAGGTCGGCCACAGGCGATGGCGCACACCGCGAGCGCGACGAGAGCGTGCGTCGCGGGCGACGACGGGCGTGGCGACGCCGTCCTGCGAGAAGCGCGGTGCACGGGGCTCAGAAGGCGAACGGCGGCCACCCCATGGGCTTCCCGCCGAGCAGGTGCACGTGGATGTGGTCGACCGACTGCCCGGCGTGCGGCCCGTTGTTGACGACGAGACGATAGCCGTCGACGAGCCCTTCGCGACGCGCCACCTCGGCCGCGACCAGCAGGAGGTGGCCGAGAACCGCCTCGTCCTCGTGCCCGGCCGAGCCGACGCCGGGGATCGGCTTGCGCGGCACGACCAGCACGTGGGTCGGGGCTTGCGGGTGGATGTCGCGGAAGGCGATGCAGCGGTCGTCCTCGTGGACGATCTCGGCTGGAACCTCGCGCGCGATGACGCGCTCGAAGAGAGTCTTGTCGGCCATGGCGAACTTCTCCGTCGGGCCGTCGCCGGCGAAACGGCCCCTCCGTGTCTTCGCGGTTCGGCAGGGCTCTCTCGCCCTGCGACCGGCACGCTTCGGAGACTAGCGTGCCTCCTCCGACTCCGCGAAGTCCGGCGCCCTCGGCCCGCCGGACCCCGGGCCGTCGACCCGAGTCATGCCCGTCGGGGGGTCGACCCGCCCGGCGCGCGGAAGGTCAAGCCTTCCGGGGCCGAAGCGTGATGGCATGCTCCGGACAGGCGACGACGCAGAGACCGCATCCCCGGCAGGCCTCGGCACGGACGGCGAAAGCCTGGAGACCGCCATGGGCGAACGCCTTCAGCCGGCCCACGATCGTGAGACCGCGCCGCTCACCGGGCCCGATCGGCCCGATCTCGAAGACGTCGTACGGGCAGGCTTCCACGCAGTCCCGCTTGCCCTCGCAACGGTTTCGGTCGACCACCGGGACGAGCGTTCCGGGCTCCTGTCGGCAGTCGGCCTTCTTCTTCTCGTCGGTCACGACTCCCTCCCCCCGGCTCCCCGGGCACCCCCGGGGCGGACCGGCCGCCGAAGAAAGTACGGAAGATTGCGCGCATTGACTACTCGCTTTTTAGGGGTCACGGTCTCGTCGCGGGAGAGCAGGCTTCGTCGGACCGTTCAGCACTCCGGTCGCGCACCACGAGGGCCTCGACGATCCCTGACGTCGCCGCGGCGGCCGCAGCCGACGGGCGGCCCGCCCCAGAGGATTCCCGTGCCCTTCGATTCCTTCCACGAGATGTACCAGAGCGACGCGCAGTCGGTGTACGCGCCCTGGATCGTCCCCCTGCTCTTCCTCGCGTGGCTTCTCCTGACGCCGACCGGGCGCGCGGGTGCGAGCTCCGCGTGGCGTGCGCGCGACGCCGCTTTCCTGCGGCTGTACGCGATCCTGTTCGCGCTCGAGACGGTCCTCGATCCCTTCGCGACCGGGCCCTTGCTGCGCGCGACCGGGCAGCAGGACACCGCCGTCGGCACCGGAGTCCTCTTCCTCTTCGTCCTGCTCGGCGACTTCCGGGTCTTCCTGCTGCTCTTCCGGATGGCGCGACCGGAGCGACCGCTCGGCACCTCGCTCGCTCGGGCGGCCGCGTGGACCTTCGTCGTCCCGGTCGCGACCGGGCTCGTGAACACGGCCCTCCACGCGATGCGACCGGGGCTGCCGTCGCAGACGATCTGGCTCGTGTACGAGCTCCTGTTCCTCGCGATGGCGCTCTGGCTGCGCGGCGTGCGCGTGCCTTCCGAGGTCGGGCCGAACGACCCCGTCCGGCTCCGGGCGCTGCAGTCGGTCGCCGGCTACGTGGCCGTCTACTACGCGCTGTGGGCGCTCGCCGACGTGCTCATCCTCGTCTTCGGGCTCGACGCGGGATGGCTGCTGCGGGTCGTGCCGAACCAGCTCTACTACGCGTTCTGGCTGCCCTTCGTCTGGTTCCAGCTCGCGGGGCTCCGCTAGGCCTCAGCGAAGCAGCTCTCGCAGAGCCGGCTGCCTTCGCGCCCAGGCGACCAGGGGGGCCGGGTCGACGATCGAGTGAGGCCCCGGGGTCCCGTAGCGCAGGAACGGCTGCCCCCGGGCCTGGCACAGGAACTCGAACTGCCTCCACGCGCGCGCGTGGCTGATCTCGAGCAGGGCCTGCCCGCGGTCCATCCAGATCGTGTTCGCGAGCCCCGCGCCGTGCTGCCCGACCAACAGGGCCGTGCGAGCGAACGTCTCCAGCTGCTCCCGGAACGGCATGGTCTCGAGCCGGAGATCGAGGAGACGGTGGTCGGGGCGGATCGCCTCCGCGAGGGCCGAGCGAAGGTCGTCGTGATTCGGGATGGATCTTCGCCAGGAGCCCCCGCCGGGGATGACGGCCGAGTGGCGGTAGAAGTCGTCCGGCGGGAGACGCCGGACCAGCACCACGAGGTCGGGCCTGTCCACGTGGCCGATCCGGTACCGCTCGAACACGAGGCGGCGGAGCCCGTCGAGATCCGAGGCCGTCGACAGGACGCACTCGGGATTCATCCCGACCAGCGGCATCGGGCTCGCAGAAGCGTCCGGGGCCCCTTCGCTCGCGATGTCGACACGGTGGCCGAAGATCTCGCGGATCCGGTCGTCGAAGAGGCCGACCGGTCGCAGCACGACGCGACAGGAGGGGTCGAGCCCGTCCATGACCTGCGACAGGGGCAGGACCAGGTCGAAGAGGAAGTGGTAATAGTGCTCCACGTGGCCCCGCCCGCCGAGCGGGGGCCGCGGCACCAGCAGCAGACGGCCCTCGGTCGCCAGTCGGCTGCGGATGCGCTCGCGGTTCCGGTCGACCAGGAGCCGCCCCCATCGCCGCATTCCCGGTCTCCAGGAGAAAGGCATGCGCGCTGCCCCGGAACCGAGGTTACGGGGCGCCCCGGCGGTCCGTCGCCCGGTCCCAGCTCGCAGGGCTCCGGTAGGCGGCGAGCAGCGCTTCGACCCAGGCGTCGAGATAGCCGCCGGCGCGCGCGGCGGCCGCGTCCCGCGGGTCGCCGACCGTACCGTCGTCCGCCCGTTCGCGCAGGTCGGGGTAGAACGGGTCGGGCGCGTCCTCGTCGAGCAGCAGCCCCGCCCGCGCCCGGTCCGTGCGCACGAGCGCGGGTGCGAGGTGCAGCAGAATCGAGGTCTCGAGCTCGCCCGCGTGCCGGCCCGAGGCGGCGACCGTCACGCCGTGGCGCGCACCCTCGCACGCGAGCAGGCCGCCCAGCGCCTCGGCGCCGGGGCCGCGTCCGACGCGCAGGTTCGGGGCTGCCGCGCGCACCCCGGGGATCGCGCGGTCGAGCGCCGCGCGGTTGCCGCCGTGCGCGGAGAACACGAAGAGCCGCTCGAAGCCGTGGCGTTCGAGCGACACGGCGACGTCGCGAAGGATCGCGGCGAGCGTCTCCTCGCGGAGGTCGAGCGTGCCGGCGAACGACATGTGCTCGCCCGCGCAGCCGAGCGCGAGCGGGGGCAGCACGACCGCGCCGGGAATCCGCGCCGCGAGCCGGCGGGCGAGCTCGTCAGCGATCCGCGTGTCGGTACCGATCGGCAGGTGCGGCCCGTGCTGCTCGGTCGAGCCGAGCGCCAGGATCGCCACGGTGCCCCCACGAGCGATGCGCGCGGCGACGTCGGGCCACGCGATCTCCTCGATCATCGCGGGACCGGAAGCGGCGCGGTCCGCCTCCGCCGGGAGAGCGGCCGGCAGCGCTCTCTCCGTGCCCGCCGCGGGCCCCGTGCCCGCCGACGACTCCGGTCCCGGCGCGAACGTCGCTCGCGTGGCGCCGTCGACGACTTCACCCGCGCGGGCCGAGCCGTCGACGCCGTAGAGCGCCGCGTCGGCACCGCGCCCCGGCCAGGTCTCCGGGTCGAGCCCGAGCCGTTCGACCTCGCCGACGACGAACGCGTTCGCGAGCGCCTCGTGCTCGAAGACCGCCCACGCTCCCGGCAGCGACGAGCGCAGCTCGACGAGCCGGTGGCGTCCGGGCACGAGCATGGCCCGCAGGCGCGCCAGGAGTTCGCGCTCGCCCGCGGCCTCCTCGCGCGCGCAGGCGAACAGCAGCGCCCGCCCGTCGAATCCCTGCTGGAACGGCCCGTGGGCGAAGTCGAGCAGGTCGAAGGCGCCCGGCAGCGGTCGCAGGAGCCCTTCGAGGACCTTGAGCGGGAGATTCGCGATCCGCTCGACGTGCGCGCCGCTCGCGAGGAACCCGACCGGCGCGGCCAGGTCGGCGGGCACGAGCGACCCGCGCGCGTCCTGCCACTTCGCTCGTGCGCCCTCGACCGCCGCGCACGCGGCTTCGGTCCACCGTGCCGAGATCGACGGCGTGGCGCCGGGGAAATCGCTCCCGGGCGCGAAAGCGTCGGCGATCGCGAGCGCCGCCGCGTAGCCGACCAGCGGACCGACCACCCGCATGAGCGTGCCGAACTCGTCGGCCCCGGGAGTGCGTACGACGGCCACGCCGCGCTCGCGCAGCTCGCGCAGCGCGGCACGCCGTTCCACGGAGGAGGACGAGGTCGTCGCGGCGGCGTCCTCTCCTGCCGACGAGCCGCTTCCGGGAGCACCGACGTCCCGGTCGTCGGTCGCCGTGACGAGCCAGCAGCGCCCGCCCTCGGCCCGCTCTCGGAGCGCGATGCGCGCGTTCGGGGAGAGCCCCTGCGAGAACACCACGACCACCTCGTCGGGCGACGCGATCGGCCGGCGATCGTCGAGGAAGGACGTGAGCGGGAGCACGCGCGCGGAGACGCCCCGCTCGCCGAGCACGCTCGCGAGGAAACGCGCGTGCGCCGACGAGCTGCCCGCGCCGGTCGCGACGACGCCACGGACTCCGCCCGGCGAGATCCGCGCGCGCGCGACCTCCCCGGGCAACTCGTCGAAGGCCCGGCGCAACGCTGCCGGCAGCACCCGGACCCGCGCGCCGAGCAGCCCCGCGCGCGAGACGGATGCCGTTCCCCGGGCCGGGCCCGGCCCGCTCACGCTGCGGGCCCGGCGCCCTCGACGGCGAGACTCGGCCGCGAGGGCGGGCGATCCGGGTCGAGCCGCTCCGTGCCGAGCACGCGCACTCCCTGCTGCTCGAGCGCTTGCGACAGTTCGGCCGCGATGGCCGCCTCGTCGTCGGCGGCCAGCAGGCGCACGGCGCGGCCGCGCAGGGCGTGGCACAGGAGCGCGAGCGCCGCCTCCGGGTCGCCGAGTCTCTCGACCAGGCCCGTGTCGAAGCCGCCCGACGGCACGAATGCGGCGAGCCCGGCGCCGTGCCGGGCGATGCGAGCGACCGCCGCGTGCCAGCGACGCTTCTCGCGTCCGCCGTCGGCGAGCGGGAACCGGTCGACCAGCGACTCGAACTGCAGGCGCACGAGCGTCTCCTGCGCGTCCGACGGTCCGCGGCGCAGGAGCGCGAGCTCGGTGCGCGTCGCGAGGTCGAAGTGCGCGTGCAGCCGGAACCACTCGGGGTCCTCGCCGCGCTCGGCGGACCCGTCGGGCGCGACGTGAGGACGCACCGGCAAGAGGTAGTCGGCGACGTGCACGAAGCGGGGCGCGTCCTCGAGCGCGTACGGCTCGAAGGCGTGCACCGCTTCCGGCAGATCTGCGGCCTCGTCGGCCACGGGCTCGGTGAGCCGGTGACCCGAGCGCAGCTTGGAGGCGATGTAATGCAGGTTGTAGGGCGAGGCCGCGGGCGAGAGCGGCTCGGCGCCGGCGAGGTCGAGGCCCGTCGCCGCGCGCAGCGCCGCGATCTTCTCCGGGTTGTTCGTGAGCAGCCGCAACGGCGCCCGCGCCCCGAGAAGCCGGCAGAGCCAGCGAACCTCCTCGTAGCTGCGGTGGTCCGGATCGAGGTCCATGCTGGCGTAGGCCTCGAAGGTGGTGAGCCGGTCGCGACTCGCCTGCACGAGCATGCGGTCGCGCGCCTTGGCGGTGAAGCCCGCGCCGCGACCCTCCTGCATGAGGTAGACCACCGCGCCGCGACCGGCCTTCGCGATCCGCTCGAGCGCGCCGTCGAGCTGCTCGACGCAGTCGCAGTCACAGCCGCCGAACGTCTCGCTCGTGACGCAGGAGGAGTGCAGGCGCACGAGCAGCGGCTCGTCGCCGCCGACGTCGCCGCGCACGAGCGCGAGCGCGGTCGCACCGGTCGCGACGTTGATGCCGCCCGCGAGCTCGAACGGCCCGTGGATCGTGCGGATCGGGCGACGCCCGAGGTCGAGGAGCTGCCCCGCGAGCGAGTGCTTACGGCCGTGCGCGCGGGCCGTCACGACCCCTTCCCCGGGTCGTGCTTGCGGCGGCTCATCGCCCGGAAGTAAGCGACGAGTTCGTCGAGCCGCCGGTCGTCGAGGTACTCGTGCGCCGGCATGTTCGAGTAGCGGAACGACGCCGGGTTGCGGACGTATTCCTTGATCTGGTCGACGGGCCGGTACTCGACGATGCTGCGGGGCACGTTCAGGTCGGGGCCGATGCGGCCGCCCTCGCCGTTGATCGCGTGGCAGGCGATGCAGTCGCTCTTGAAGGTCTCGAAGCCGGCCAGCGCCGGCGAGCCCTCCTCCTCGCCGACCGGTGCGACGTGCGGGTAGAGGTCGGTCACCTGTCGGACGTCGATCTCGCCGAGGCAGTAGGGCCAGGGGAAGTTGTGCGGGTCCTGCCCGGGCTTCGTCCAGACCACGTAGAACGGGGCCGGGTCGATCTGCTTGCGGTCGATCGGCGCGAACGCGGGGGCGCGTCCGCCGTCGACGTCCGCGTCCGAGAAGACGAGGAAACCGCCGTCCTCGAGGACGCGCGACCCCGACGACGGCTTCGCGTAGCCGTCGGTCGCGCGGAACACGACGTCGCGGCCGGCGAGCCACGACGGGTCCTCGCCGAAGCCGACGCGCAGCGCCTCGCGCAACGGGCAGCCGCGGAAGTTCTTGCGGGTCCCGTAATAGGGATCCTCGACCGTGACGACCTGCTCGCCGCAGCGGGCACGCAGCGTCGCGAGGTCGATCTCGCGGGGGGAGGAGCCCGACCGCGAAAAGCGCAGCACGGTGCCGGTCGGAGCGGGACCCGTCGCCGCGGCCTTCTCGCCCGTGGCCGCGGGAGCCCCGGACGGGGACGTCGCGGCGGAGCCGGCCTCCCCGGCATCGGCCCACGCGCGCCCGGGACAGGCGACGGCGAGCGAGATCGCGCCCAGCGCGACGGCGAGTCGGACGCTTCGCATCACCGCAGACTACGGGAGAGGCTCCGCAGGCCGCAATGCGATCGGTCGAGCCCGGCGCCGGGGCCTGCTCACGAGGCGCCGAGGCGCTCGCGCGCCTCGCGCACCATGCGCACGAGCGCCTTGCGCGCCTCCTCGGGCGTCGCGACCGGGGCGGGAAAGGCGAGCCGCGCCTCGCCGGCCTGCCCGTCCGCCTCGGCTCGCAGGCGGAAGCCCAGGCGATCGACCTCGACCATGCGCGCGGCCGTCGCGTCGAGGCCGGCGAAGGCCTTCGCGTAGGCGACCATCGCGTCGGCATGGTCCTCGTTCATGTGCGCGACGATCTCGTCCGACGCGTCGGCGAGCGGGTCCGGGCTCGCCGCGCGCAGATCCGCCGCGTCGATCCAGCCCATCGCGCCGAAGCCCGCGACGTACCAGGCGTCGCGCACGGCGAGCCGGTGGAAGGAGAAGTCGCCGAACCCGACCCAGGCCCGCGAGGAGGGCTGGCGCGCGAGGTAGTCCTCGCGGACGGCCTCGAGCACGCCGTCCTCGACCGGCACGACCTCGCCGACCAGCGTCACGCGTCCGACCGCGAGCGGGTCCTCGGCGGCGGTCGCGCCGACCAGCAGGCTCGCCCGCGGGTCGCGCCGCAGGTTCTTCGTGTGGAGCGCGAGCGAGCTCACGAAGAAGGTCGGGCTTCCGTCGGGAGCGACGCCGTAGGGCATGATCGATCCGAACGGGTAGCCCTCGAGCTTCGCCGACCAGGTCGAGAGCGCGCCGGTGCGGCCGCGGTGCAGCATCGTCCGCACGCGCTCGGCGAAGCTCGGCTCGGGGATCTCGTCGCTGCCCGGGGCGTTCTGCATGGCCCCGCGATACCGCAGGAGCGACGGACGGGCCAGAGCAGGGAGCGGAGACGGAACCCGGGCTCGCGGTGCCCGGTCTTGCGGCGGCAGGTCGACGGCCCTAGGCTACGTCGCGGTGGAACACCGCTTCGCCATCCTCGACGACAACGACCGGTTGCTGCGGTCGCGGCTGGACGCCTTGCGTGCGGACCTCCCCGGTCTCGTCGGCGAGCGCGCCTGCGCGGCCCTCCTCGTCGGAAGCGTCGCAGAGGGCCGGGCCCGCGACGACTCGGACGTCGACGTCCTGCTCGTGCTGCGCTCGGATTCCCCGAGGCGGGAGCACTACGCGTGGTGGGACCGGGCGATCGCGCCGCGACTCGAAGCCGACGATCGCCGTTACCCGATCGAGCCGCTCTTCGTCGCACGTCGATCGCTCCGGACGAGCGACCCGGAACTCCGGCACGCTCTCCTCGTGGGGATCCCCCTTTGGGATCCGGAAGGCCTGTTCGGTGACGAATCCCGCCCTCGCGCGTGATTACCTCGTCCGGGCCGAGAAGCGGCTCAAGGCGATCGACGTCCTGCACGCCGAGGAGGCCTTCGCGGACGTGGTTCGCGAGAGCCAGGAGGTCGTCGAACTCGCCCTGAAGGCGGTGCTCCGGTCTCTCGGCGTCTCGCCGACCTTCGTGCACGACGTCTCCGAGATCCTCGAGCGAAGTCGCGATCGCTTTCCCGAGGGTGCGCGCGCCCACGTTCCACGGTGGTGCGAGATCTCGAAGCACCTGCGGCGCGACCGGGAGCTGTCCTTCTACGGCAGCGAGGACGTGACGCCGAGCGACTTCTACGATCGCGCCGACGCCGACCTGGCGAGGGCCATGGCGCGGGAAGTGGTCGAGAGCGCGGCCCCCTGGGTCCGCTGAGTGCCCCTCGCCCGCATCGCCCGCGCCCGCCACTGGGTGTTCGACCTCGACGGGACCCTCACCGTCGCGGTGCACGACTTCGACGCGATCCGCGCGGAACTCGGCCTGCCGGCCGGGCGGCCGATCCTCGAGGCGCTGGCCGAGCTGCCGCCCGAGGAGTCGGCTCCCCTCTCCGTGCGCCTCGACGCGATCGAGCTCGAGATCGCGCGCGACGCCCGCCCGGCCGAGGGTGCGGCGGACCTGCTCGCGGGACTGCTTCGCGCCGGGGCCGACCTCGGCATCGCGACCCGGAACTCGCTCGCCAACGCGCACGAGACGCTGCGCGCGGCGGGGCTCGACGGCTTCTTCGCCCCCGACTCGATCGTGGGGCGCGACGAGGCCCCGCCCAAGCCGCGGCCCGACGCGATCCACCGCCTGCTCGACGCCTGGCGCGGGGCGGCCGAAGCCGCGGTCATGGTCGGCGACTACCTCTTCGACCTCGAGGCGGGGCGCGGCGCGGGAGCGGCGACGGTCTACGTCGACCCGTCGGGGCGCTTTCCGTTCGGCCACCTCGCCGACCTCCGGGTCCGCTCGCTCGCCGAGCTCGCCGCGCAGGTGCGGCTTGACTTCGCCGACCCCCTGCGGTGACCTCGGCGCCGCCGGGGCGCAGCGCGCCCGGCGAGGCGACGCAGCGGAGATTCCCCCGATGGACGACCCCCGACAGCTCTCGGGCAAGGCCGCGATCGCCGGCGTCGGGCTCTCGCGCTTCGGCCGGGTGCCGGGCACGAGTGCCATGGGCTTCGCGCTCGAGGCGTCGGCCTCCGCGATCGCGGACTCGGGGATCGCGAAGTCCGAGATCGACGGCGTGCTCGTCCTCATGCCCGCGCAGATGGGAGAGCAGCACGGGTGGGCCTCCCGCGTCGCCGTGCACCTCGGTCTCGCCCCCGCCTTCTGCTCGACGATGGACATGGGCGGCGCCTCCGCGATCGGGATGATGCAGACCGCCGCGGCGCTCGTGCACGCGGGCGTCTGCAAGGCCGTGCTCTGCGCCTTCGGATCGCAGACCAATCCGCAGGGGATCCTGCCCACGATGTTCGGCTCGCAGTTCGCGATCCCCTACGGCGACGTCGGTGCGATGCCCTTCATGGCGCACGTCGGGCGCCGGCAGATGCACGAGATCGGCATCACGTCGGAGCAGTACGGCGCGATCGCGGTCGCCTTCCGCAAGCACGCGTCCCGCAACCCGCTCGCCCAGAAGCGCGACCCGATGACGCTCGCCGACCACCAGGCGTCGCGCTGGATCGTCGAACCGCTCCACCTCCTCGACTGCTGCCTCGTCACCGACGGCGGCGGCGCGATCGTCGTGACCTCGACCGAGCGCGCGCGCGACTTGCGCCACGGCGCGGCGAAGCTCGCGGGATTCGGCCAGGTCCACTCCTCGGAGATCGTGCACCCCGACCGCCACGAGGCGGGGATCGGCGGCGGGCGCGAGGCGGGAGACCAGGCCTGGCGCATGGCCGGGCTCGGGCCCGCCGACGTCGACGTCGTGCAGCTCTACGACGGCTTCACGCCGCTCGTCGTGCACTCGCTGATCGTCTACGGCTTCTGCCGGCCCGACGAGGTCGGCGCGTTCGTGTCCGCGGGCGAGCTCGAGTTCGACCGCGGACGCCTGCCGACGAACACCGCCGGCGGCCTGCTCTCCGAGGGGCACCTGAGCGGCTTCAACCACGTCGTCGAGGCCGTGCGGCAGCTGCGCGGGACGTCGACCTCGCAAGTGCCGGACGTCGAGGTCTCGATGGTGACCGGCTACGGGGGCGCACCGCACGAGGCGCCGCCGACCGTCGCCTACACGGTGGCGATCCTCACCCGCTGAGGCGAGACGGAGCCGCGACGATGTTCAAGATCGACAAGCCGCTGCCGATGCCGACCGAGGAGTCGGCGCCCTTCTGGGAGGGCACCCGCCGGGGAGAATTGCGCGCGCAGCGCTGCGACGACTGCGGCCACCTGCGCTGGCCCCCGGCCGCGATCTGCCCGATCTGCCTCTCGGGCCGCCACGAGTGGGTGCGCCTCTCCGGCCGCGGGAAGGTCCATTCCTGGATCGTCGTCCACAAGTCGCAGCACCCCGCCTTCTGGGGCGACCCCTTCAACGTCGCGATCGTCGAGCTCGACGAGGGACCGCGGCTTCACACGAATCTCGTCGACGTCGATCTCGCGGCGATCCGGATCGGCCTGCCCGTCGAGGTCGCCTTCGACCCGCAGAACGACGAGATCACGCTGCCGCGCTTCAAGCCGGCCGCCTGAGACCGGGGACGCGACCATGCCGACCTCCCGCCGCAAGCCCGCCCGGGCCCGGACGCCCGCCCGCCGGGCCGGTGCGATCACCCGCCCGGCGGGCGTCGCGGCCCGCCGGCGCGCCCAGCACCTCGACCCGGTCACCGCGGAGATCGTGCGCGGCTACATGGAGACGGTCGCCTTCGAGATGGCGACCCACGTCTCTCTCACCGCGACCACTCCGATCCTGAACCAGTCGAACGAGCGCAACGCGACGATCCTCGACGCGCGCGGCTGCCTCGCGGCCCTGTCGGTGGGCATCCCGCAGTTCATGCTGTCGAGCACGCTGCCGGTGCGCTTCGCGCTCGGTTTCTTCGGCCCCGACGGCCTCCACGACGGCGACGTCCTGGTCGCGAACGATCCCTACCACGGCGGCGGCCACCTGCCCGACTACAACGTCTTCGCGCCGGTCTTCCACGACGGCGAGATGGTGCTCGTCGCCTCCATCCAGTGCCACCACGCCGACACCGGTGGCGGCGCGCCCGGCGGGTACAACGTCGACGCGCCCGACATCTGGGCCGAGGGCGTGCGCTTCCCGGCCCTGAAGATCGTCGAGAAGGGCGTCGAGCGTCGCGACGTCTTCTACATGATGGCGACGAACAACCGGACGCCGACCTTCCCCGGCGACCTGCGCGCGCAGATCGGGGCGGCGCAGCTCGGCGTGCGCCGGCTGAAGGCTCTCTGCGCTCGCTGGGGCAACGAGACGGTGCGGGCGTCCGTCGATTCGCTCATCGAGCACGCGAAGCGCCGCTTCCGGGCGGAGGTCGAGAGCTGGCCCGACGGCGTCTACGAGTCCGACGTCTTCGTCGACCAGGACCCGAAGGGCAATCCCGACATCCACGTGCACTGCAAGGTCACGATCGACGGCGGACGGATCGCGGTCGACTTCACCGGCTCCGACGACCGTCCGGAGATCGTCGCGTACTCGACCTACGGCAACACGCGCGGGTACGTGATCGCGCAGCTCGCCGCGATGATGGCGCCCGACATCCCGAAGAACGAGGGCTTCTTCGAGTCGGTCGAGCTCTTCGTCCCCGAGGGCTGCTGCCTGAACCCGCCCCCGGGGCGCTCGGTCGCGGCGGGCACGCACCACCCGGGCACCGAGGTCGGCGAGGCGATCGCGAAGGCGCTCTCGGACGTCGTGCCCACGCGTTGCTGCCCGCAGATCTACAAGATGGGCATGCCGACCGTGATCTTCGGCAACGACCCGCGCAGCGGACGCACCTTCATCGACCACTCGGTGGACACCTTCGCCGCCTACTGCGGCGCGGTGAAGGGCCAGGACGGCTGGGGAGCGATGAACGCGAGCTTCGGCAACCTGGTGCGGGCGACCGCCGAGATCAACGAGTCGATCTTCCCGATCCGCCAGCTCTCCCGCGACTACGACACCGACTCGGGCGGCGCCGGCGAGTTTCGCGGCAACTGCGGCAGCGTCTACCGCAAGCAGGTGCTCGTGCCGGCCTCGATCTACACCTACGTCGTGGGGCGCCGCTGGCCGATGCCCGGCATCGCGGGCGGGCGCGACGGCTCCCCGAACGAGCTCTTCGTGCGGGTCGGCTCGGACGCGAAGCGGACCGTCGGCGACTGCTCCGAGCGCGTCCCCCACGAGGCGGGCGAGTGCTACGAGTACCACTACGGCGGCGGCGGCGGATGGGGCGACCCGCTCGCGCGTCCGGTCGACCGGGTCTTCGAGGACGTGCTCGACGAGTACGTGTCGGTCGAGGGGGCGCGTCGCGACTACGGCGTCGTGCTCGCGGGTTCGCTCGAGGAGTGGACGCTCGCGATCGACCGCGCGGCGACCGAGCGCCTGCGCGCGAAGATGCGTCGCGAGCGCGACGCGCGCTGAGGCCGAGACCGCGGCGATCACCCGCCGGTCCGGCTAGAAGACCCTCACCGCGAGACGCGCCCGAGCCGCTCCTCGCGATGGCGCCTGACGGCCTCCCCGAACGGGAAGTCGGCGGCGGACCGGCCGAGGTGGACCCACCAACCGTCCCGCTTGACCAGGGAGGGCTCCTGCTCGACCGGTCGGAGCTCGACGCGATCCTCCCGGACCTCGATCGACAGGACCGCGCCCGGAACGAGATGGAGCCTCTCGGGCGCGGGCGCAGGCGGGACCGGCGGCGGCCCGTCGACGTCTCTCAGCCTCCCCCGATCACGCCCTTCCCGCGCAGCGCGGCCAGGTCGTCGTCGCGCAGCCCGAGTTCGTCGCGCAGGACCGTGTCGGTGTGCTCGCCGAGGGTCGGCCAGCGGCTCGGCGGGCGCTCGGGCGTGCCCGAGAGCTTGATCGGGTTGCCGACCACCAGCATCGGTTCGCCGCCGTCCGGACGCGGCACGCGCAGCAGCATGTCGTGGCTCGACACGTGCGGGTCGGCCACGAGGTCCTCGGGCGTGAAGCAGGGCCCGGCCGCGATCCCCTGCTCCGCGAGGAAGGTCGCCGCCTCGAGCTTGGTACGATCCTTCGCCCAGGCCTCGACCGCCGGGCGCACGACGTCGTCCATGCGGTCGCGCCAGCCGTCGCGGGTCGCGAAGCGCGGATCCGAGAGCCACTCCCCGTGGCCGACCGCCTTCGCGAACTGCGCGAGCTGGTGGTCGCGCACCGCCTGAACGACGAAGTAGCCGTCGCGAGCCGCGAAGCCGTCGAAGATGCCCGGCGTGCGGCGCTTGCCGCGCACCCCCATCGACCAGAAGTGCGGCACGATGTCCGCCATCGCGACCATCGCGTCGAACATCGCGACGTCGACGTGCTGGCCCCGCCCGGTTCGGTCACGGCCGCGGAGCGCCGCGAGGATGCCGATCGCCGCGAAGAGCGAGGTGCCGATGTCGCCGAGCGCGCCGGCCGGGCTCACCGCCGGCGGCACGCCGGGCTCGCGGCGGTACTCGTAGAAACCGCCCATCGCCTCGGCGATCGGCGCATAGGCCGCCCACGAGGCGTAGGGCGAGGGCAGGAGATTTCCGAAGCCCGAGACGGACACGTAGACGAGGCCCGGGTGGAGCGGCTGCAGGTCGGCCCAGCCGAGCTTC
Source organism: bacterium (assembly GCA_018970825.1). GTDB lineage: Bacteria > Desulfobacterota > Binatia > UBA12015 > UBA12015 > REEB422. The sequence goes on from JAGWVP010000002.1 coordinate 14,463, forward strand.
ATGCGATCCATCGTGCCGGGCTTGAAGTTCTCGCCGAAGACGTCGAAGCGCGGCACGAGCCGGCGGATCAGCTCGCGCCCCTCGTCCGCCTTGAGATCGATCGCGATGCTGCGCTTCTCGAGGTTGTTGCGCAGGTAGGTCGCACCGACCTGGCGGCCGTCGACGTCCCTCACCGCCGGCAGCGCCCCGCGGCCGGAGTCGCCGGTCACCGGGTGCTCGACCTTCACGACCTCGGCTCCGAGTCGCGCGAGCAACTGGGTCGCGAACGGCAGCGCCTGCATCTGCTCGACGGCGAGGATGCGCACGCCCGCGAGCGGCCCCTCGACGGTCGAGGCTCCGCGAGTCTTCGATTCGTCGGACATGGTCATCTCCCCGTGGTCAGGTCGGCCTCGTCCTCTAGCGCGATCCCTCGCCGCGCCGCCAGCGTCGCCCCCTCGGCGGCGGCGAACGCGATCGCTTGGTGGAGCGAGGGGAAGATGCGGCCCTCGCCGAGCGCGTCGACGATCCCGTGCCGCTCCATGTCGGAGCGCAGGTCGGGCGAGACCCGCCCGAAGGCGGTCGAGACGCCCTCGCCGTCGAGATCCTCGACCAGGTCGCGCAGCGACCGCGCGGCCGAGTAGTCGAGGTCGGTGATCGCGCTCGCGTCGACGACGAGCCACCGCACCGGAGACGGAGCGGCCGCGACGAGCGCGCGCGCCTCCTCCGCGAACCGGTTCTCGTTGGCGTAGAAGAGGTCGGAGCCGAAGCGGTAGACGACGAGCCCCGGCGCCGTCTGCAGGCCGGGCACCGCCCTCACCGGCTCCCGCCGCCCACCCTCGCCCTCCACCAGCACCGACGTGTGCGGCAGGTAGCTGTGCCGCACGTGTCGAAGCAGGGAGAGGACCATCGCGAGCAGGATCCCCTGCTCGACCCCGACGAGTGCGACGGTGGCCGCGGTCGCGAGGGAGACCTGGAACTCGCCGGGGCTCTCGGCGCGCATGTCGAGCAGGTGGCGGAGGTCGATCATGCCGAGGCCGATCGCGAACACGATCGAGGCCAGCACGCCGCGCGGAAGGTAGGAGAGCGGCCCGGTCAGGAAGAGGAGGACCGCGAGCACGACGGCCGCGAGCGTCACCTGCGACCATTGGCTGGTCGCCCCTGCGCGCTCGGCGACCGCGGTCTGGGTCGGACTGCCGTTCACGACGAAGGCACCCGACAGCCCGGCCGCGACGTTCGCCGCGGCGAGGCCCAGGATGTCGGCGTCGACGTCGTCGCGCTCTCGATGGGCGAACGCCATCGCGCGCGCGGCAGCCGCGCTCTGCGCGATGATGATCGCCGCGCACGAGAGGGCGACCGGCAGCACCGCGAGCACGTCGTTCCACGAGACCGGCTCGAGGCCGAGCGGCGGGAGTCCCCCCTCGATCCGTCCGACGACCTCGAAGCCCCGCCCCGCGAAGTCCCACCACCAGCTCGCCGCGGTCGCGCCCAGCACCGCGACGAGCGCCATCGGGAACCGCGGCGCGAAGCGTCGCGCGGACAGGACGGCGATCACGACCGACGCCGCGAGCGCGAGGCTCGGCAGGTGCGCGTTCGGGAGCGACGAGGCGATCTCTCGCAGCTGCACGAGCGGCTGGCGCGAGTCCACCGGCAGTCGCAGCATGTCGGCGAGCATCGCGACCGCGACCTGGACGCCGACGCCGGCGAGGAAGCCGACCAGGACCGTCCGCGACAGGAAGTCCGCGAGAAACCCGAGCCGGAAGAGCCGTGCGAGGAGCAGCAGCCCCCCGACCGCGAGCGCGAGCACCGCGACGAGCGCCATGTAGCGGCCCGACGCGGGCGTGGCCATTTGCGCGAGACTCCCGGCGAGGATCGCGGCGGTCGCCGAGTCCGCCGCCACGACCAGGTGGCGCGAGGAGCCGAGCAGCGCGAACGCGATCGCGGGAAGGAGCGCCGTGTAGAGCCCGGTCACGATCGGCGTGCCGGCGATGCGGGTGTAGCCGAGCAGCTGAGGGACGTTGATCGACGCGAGCGTGAGCCCCGCGAGCACGTCGCGGGCGAGCCGGTGACGGTCGATCGGGAAGAGGCCCGGCGCCCAGGTTCGCGCGGGTTTCGACGGTGGATTCATGCGGCGGTCGCCAGGAGCCGAACCCAACCGGATCGGTCACGAGAGTCAAGGACGACCGCGACGCCCCGGGCCGCCGGCCGCGGGCCGCGGCTGCACGCAAAACCCCGTTGACGGCGGTGCACCCCCGCGGCTTACTCGCGTCCGTGACCGACCGATCCGGATCCCGGAGGGGCACCCGCACGCTCGCGGGCCTCGTCGTCTCGACGCTCCTCGCCGCGACCGCGCCGGCCCGCGCGCTCGCCGCTTCGGTCGTGCCGGAGGTCTGGCAGCGGGCCGCGGTGCAGCCGAGCCAGCGAGTGCTCGTCCGGGTGAGGGCCGACGCGAGGGGTGCGTCGTCGACGGCGCGGAGCAGGAGCCTCTCGGCGGCGGTCGGAGCGAGAGTCTCCTCCGTCCTCGGCACCACCTCCCACCGCGTCGAGCGCACCTACGACTCGATCCCGTTCGCGGTGCTCGAGGTCGGAAGCGACGCGCTCGTGGCCCTCGACACCTCGCCCGAGGTGGTGGCGGTCGTGCCCGACCGCGCGACGCCGCTCGACCTGATCAACACCTCGCCGCTCGTCGAGGCGCCGCAGGCCTGGGAAGCCGGCTTCGAGGGCGGCGGCCGCGCGGTCGCCGTGATCGACAGCGGCGTCGAGGTCGGCCACCCGTTCCTCGGCGGCAGGACGGTCGCCGAGGCCTGCTTCTCCCACTCGGGATGTCCGAACGGCCAGGCGACGCAGGTGGGCCCGGGCGCGGCTGCGCCCTGCGCGTTCCTGCCGAACGTCTGCGGTCACGGGACGCACGTGGCGGGCATCGCCGTCGGCCACGGTCTCGCGGAGTCGCCGCCGCGCTTCGGCGTCGCGCGCGGGGCGAGCCTCGTCGCGGTGAACGCGGCCTCGCGGGCCGAGGGCGCCGACTGCTCACCGTCGTCGTCGCCCTGCGTGCGGCTCTGGCAGTCGGACATCCTCGCCGCGATGGACTGGATCCACGGCATCGCCGCGATCCACGGGGTCGCCGCGGTGAACCTGAGCCTCGGCGTCGGCAACCATGCGAGCCCGGCCGCCTGCGACGCCGCCGAGCCCGCCTACAAGGCGATGGTCGACGCGCTCGCGGCCGACGGGATCGCCACGGTCGCGTCGTCGTCGAACAACGGCGTCAAGACCGGCATCTCGGCGCCGGCCTGCATCTCGACCGCGATCGGCGTCGGCGCGACGACCAAGACCGACGAGGTTCCCTCGTTCTCGAACTCCGCGTCCTTCCTTCCGCTGCTCGCCCCCGGCGCGGGCTTCGCCGCGAACGAGGGAGTGTTGTCGTCGTGGCCGGGCGGGACCTTCAAGCGGGTCTACGGCACCTCGATGGCGTCGCCGCACGTCGCCGGCGCGGTCGCGCTCCTGCGCGAGGCGCACCCGCAGGCGAGCGTGCCGGCGCTGCTCGCCGCCCTGCGCGCGGGCGGGCTGCCGGTCACGGACCCGGCCAACGGCGTGACGACGCCGCGGCTCCGTGTCGGGCACGCTCTCGACGCGCTCGCCGCGGGCTCCTGCGTCGCGAGCGACACGCGTCTCTGCCTGCTCGGCGGCCGCTTCTCGGCCACGCTCTCCTGGAACGACGGCAGCGGTGCGAGGCCCGCGCTGGTCGCCTCGCCGAAGGCGTCGGGCGAGGGATCCGCCTCCGGCCTCTTCCACTTCTACCCGAGCGATCCCTCGAATTGGGAGGTGCTCGTCAAGATGATCGACGGCTGCGGCACGAACGGCCGCTTCTGGATGCTCGTGTCCGCGTCGACCGGCTTCGGCTGGGAACTCGTCGTGACCGACGAGCGCACCGGCGAGTCGCGCACCTGGCGGCACCCGCTCGACGGCAACGCGTCGGGCCTCTCGGACTTCGAGGCGTTCGCGGGCTGCGGGGCCTGAATCGCCTCCACGAGCCGTCCGACGAACGGGGCCGCCGGTCGTCGACCGGCGGCCCCCTCCCGACTCGGACGGACGTTCCGACGTCAGCGGATGCCGAACTCCCCGGCGCAGCCGCGGTCGACCCAGAGGCCGCCGGGCATCACGCCCCAGTTGTCGCCGCGGATGCAGGGCTGGCTGCTCAGCTGGCGCTCGAGCCGGAACTGGCGGCCCTGCGTGCGGACCGGGCACTGCTGGTAGGACCAGTTGTTCGACGAGCAGACGACCCGCGAGGTGGCGTTGCCGGTGCCCTGTCCGGGCCGGTCGTACTCGCCGCTCCACGAGTTGTCGAAGCCCGGCCCGCCGGGACGGCCGCCGCCCTGGTTGCCGTACGGAGGCCTGTTCCCGCCCTGGTTCCAGTTCGGGCCCTGCGGACGAGGCGGCGGGACCGGCTGCGGGCGCGGCGGCGGAGCGGGCTCCGCCCACGCGGCGACCGCGAACTGCGCCCGGCAGCCGCTGCGCACCCAGACGCCGCCGCCGTCGGGGTCGGGCCCCCAGGTCTGGTAGAGCACGCAGGGCGTCTTGCTGAGCTGCCGCAAGAGGCGGACCTGGCCGTTCGAGCGCGTCGGGCACCAGTTCGACCGGCCCTGCTTCGAGTCGCACTCGACGATCCTCTGCCGTTGCGCGTTCGCCGCGCGCGGCGAGAGCGCCGACGCGAGGCAGGCGAGTGCAGCCATCGCCACGATGAGAGCCTTCTTCATGCTTCGATCTCCTCCTCCGGTGAGTCCACGGGACGACGACGCCGCCTCCGCGCGGCGCCGTTTGCTCAGTTCGCTCGCCCCCGCGACGGGGGCCGGCCCGGTTCGACGGGCCACTCGGGGTGCCACGGGCGCTCGCGCTCGAAGGCGCGCGAGGCCTGCAGGACGAGGTCGTCGAGGTGCCGCGGGCCGACGATCTGCAGGCCGATCGGCAGGCCGCGACGCGAGAGCCCGGCGCGCACGGTCGCGGCCGGGTTCCACGACAGGTTGAACGGGATCGTGAAGGAGCCGACGTTCGACCACGCCTGCCTGCGACCCTCGGTCTCGGTCGGGTACGGGCCGGGCGCGACGTAGGGATCGAAGGGCACGGTCGGCGTGAGCAAGAGGTCGTGCTCCTCGAAGACCGACGCGCACCACGCGGCGACCTGCTGGCGCAGCGCCGAGAGCTCGCCGAAGATCGCGGGCGTCATCTCGCGACGCGCGAGCTCGACGCCCGCGAGGAGCCCGCGGCCGAGCAGGTGCTCGCGTCCCGGCAGGTCCTTCTCGAGGTGCGACGCCATCAGGTAGGCGCCGAGCAGCCCCCAGGTGCGCCCGGCCTCGGGAGGCCCGCCCTCGATGCGGGTGACCCGGTGCCCCATGCGATCGAAGACCCGCACCGCGTCTTCGATCGCGGCCGCGACGTCGGACTGCACGACCGCGTACCCGAGGTCGGGCGAGAAGGCGATGCGGAGCCCCGCGGGCAGCGGCTCGCGAACGCGGTCGAGGTAGGAGAAGCCCGGGTGCGGCAGGCTGTAGGGATCGAGCTCCGACTTGCCGACGACCTGGTCGAGCACGAGCGCCGCGTCCTCGACGGTCTTCGTGAGCGGGCCGTACACCGCGGTCGCGCCGTACTCCCAGAAGTCGCCGGGCTCGCGCGGCACGCGGCCGTAGGAGGTCTTGAGGCCGAAGCAACCGGTGAAGCTCGCGGGGATCCGGATCGAGCCGCCGCCGTCGCCCGCGGTCGCGAGCGGCAGGACGCATCCCGCGATCGCCGCCGACGAGCCGCCGCTCGAACCGCCGGGCGTGAGCTCGAGGTCCCACGGCGAGCGCGTGACGCCGTACACGCGGTTCCTCGTGAAGGCTGGTGCGCCGAACTCCGGCGCGTTGGTCTTGCCGACGACGATCGCGCCGGCCGCGCGCAGGCGCGCGACCTGCACCGAGTCCCGGTCGGCGACACGATCCTCGAAGAGCTTCGAGCCCTCCGTCCACGGCAGCCCCTGCGCCGGCTCGAGTTCCTTCACGCCGAGCGGCACGCCTTCGAGCGGGCCTCCCTCGCCGCGCGCGAGGCGCCGCTCCGACTCCCGCGCCTCGACGAGACAGGCCTCGGGGTCGCGGCGCGCCACGACCGCGTTCAGCGCGCCGTGGGTGTCGTCGATGCGGCGGAGAACCGCCTCCATCAACTCGACCGGGGAGAGGCTGCAATCCTGCAGTCGACCGACCAGGTCGACCAGGCTCAGCCCGTGGACTTCGTCCATCGCGTTCCGCTCCCCCACGGAAACGGCTTATCCCACTCCGGGCGCCGCGCGCCAGTTGGACGACGGGCGGCGTCGGGTGCCCCGGCCGCGCAAGGCCCGTTGGGACGGACGCCCTCGTCAGCTACCGATCAGGGTCCGGCGTCGCCAACGCCGGCGACGGGAGCCATGACGACCACGCGCGATCGGATCGGTCTTCTCGTCGTGCTCGCCGTGGCGACGGCAGCGCACCTGACCTACGGCGCCTGGGTGAAGCCGATCGTCTGGGCCGATTCCGTCCGCTATGCCGAACTGGCCGTCGGCCTGCCCGAGCGCCTGCGCACCGGGAACTGGGACACCTGGACCGTACCCGGGTACCCGGCGCTGGTGTGGGCGGTCGGGCGCTTCTCTCGGCGTGTCGAGGGTCTCGTCCTGCTGCAGCAGTTCGTGTCCGTGGCGACGGCGGGAATCGCGTGGGCGGCGGTTCGTCGACTCTTCGGCGCGTGGCCCGCGCTCGTCGGCGGGCTCCTGTTCGCGGTCTCCCCGGTTCGTCACTACTACGCCCAGGCGGTGCTGACGGAGGCGTTGTCGGAGACGGTCTTCGTCGCGGGCTTCGCCGCCGCCACGTTCTCGCTCGACGCCGTCGCGCGCCGCCGAATCGCGCTCCGCGTCCTCGCGGGTGCACTCTTCGGGCTCGCGACGCTCGTGCGGCCGAACCTGCTCGTCGCGATCGCGATCGCGGCAGGGATCCCGGTCGTCGAAGGGGGACGGGTGCGCTTCGCGGCGACGCTCGCGGCCGGGACGGCGACGGCGCTCGCCGCCGCCCTCGTGCTCGCCCCCTGGCTCGCCTTCAACGAGCGACGGGACGTCCACGGCCTCACCGGGAATGCAGGCTACAACCTGAACCTGTTCGCGAACCTCGCCGGGCTCGAGCCGAAGGTCGATCTCGCCGAGTGGGAGGCCGGCGGCTACACGCCCGGGGAGGACCGGGAGTTGGGCGAGATCGGTCGTCGCCGCATGCTCGCCCATCCGATCGCGACCCTTCGCGCGATGGGTCTCGCCCTCGAGTCGCTCACGTTCTGGGGGGCGCAACGAGGCGACGTCGCGCCGTGGCTCCCGGACTGCACCTTCACGTCGGGCGACGGAAGCCTGCCGGGAATCGACCGGGTGGACGAGCGGACGGACGACCATGGAAGGTGCGACGTCCATCGCGCGCTGCTCCGGCCGATGCACGCGGCGGCAACGATCGGCTGGGTCGCGGTCGCGCTCTTCGGCCTCGGCTCGGCGCGACGCCGGAGATGGGATCGCGCGGCTCTCGCGCTTCTGCCGATCGCACCGGTACTCGCGCTCGCCGCGATGCTGCTCGCCAACACCCGCTACGGGTCGCCGCTCGAGGGGATCGCACTCGCCGTGGGGTGGGGCTGGCTCGCGTCGTTCGCCCTCGGGGCGATCGGTGCCGCGGGAGCGCTCCCCGGACCCGCTCGGGTCGCCGGGATCCGCGCCGACCCCGGGACGATCGCGGGAGGCACGACGCGATGAACCCGCGCACACCCGTTCTCGTCGGCGTCGGCACGATTCTCCAGCGGGAGGAGGACCCGGCGCGCGCGCGCGAGGCGATCGACCTCGTCACCGAGGCCGCGCGACGCGCCGGCGAGGACGCGGGCGCACCCGACCTGCTCGCGCGAGTCGACCTCGTCGCGGTGCCGCGCGGCGTGTGGAGTTACGCCGACCCGGGACGCATGGTCGCCGAGGCGATCGGGGCCGCCGCACGGAGCCTCGTCGCCGAGATCGGCGTGCTGCAGCAGTCGGTGATCTCGCGAGCGTGCCGCGACCTCGCCGAGGGCCGCTCGGAGGTCGCACTCGTGTGCGGCGGCGAGGCGAAGCACCGGGCCCTCCGGGCGATGCAGGCGGGCACGTCGGCCCCCGAGCGCGAATCGGGGACGTCGCTCCCCGACGAGTCGATGCAGGCCGACGGCGACGTGCTGCACCCGGTCGAGATCGCACGCCACCTCGCGGTGCCCGCCCACCAGTACGCCGTGATCGAGAGCGCGCTCCGGCACGCGGCGGGTCGCTCGCCGGCCGCGCATCGCGCACACCTGGGCTCGCTGCAGGAGCGCTTCGCACGCGTCGCCGCGGGCTCGCCCGACGCCTGGGACCGCAGCGCGCCCGCGGCCGCGGAGATCGCGACACCCGGGGGCCGCAATCGCGAGGTCGCCGCGCCCTACACGCGGATGCTCTGCTCGCAGTGGAACGTGGACCAGGCGGCGGCGCTGCTGCTCACGACGGCGGAGCGCGCGCGGGCGGCCGGCGTCTCGCGCGACCGCATGGTGTTCCCGCTCGCCGCGGTCGAGTCGAACCTCATGCTGCCGCTCGTCGCCCGGGCCGAGTTGCACCGGTGGCCGGCCTTCCGCGAAGCGGCCCGCCGCCTCGCGGAACTCGCGCCCGGAGCCTCGCCCCCCGGGCACGGCGGACCGGTCGACCTCTACAGCTGCTTCCCGGCCGCCGTGCAGGTGCAGGCCGCCGAGCTCGGGCTGCCGCTCGACGCGGAGCTCACGACGACCGGCGGCATGACCTTCGGCGGCGGCCCGCTCAACTCCTTCGTGCTGCAGTCGACGGCCGCGACCGCGCGCCGCCTGCGCGAGCGCCCGGGCGAACGCGGTCTCGTCACCTGCGTGAGCGGCATGCTGACCAAGCCCGCGCTCGCGTCCTGGTCGAGCGAGCCCCGCGAGGGCGGGTTCGCCTTCGCGGACGCGACCGCGGAGGCGCGCGCGACGACCGCGACGCGGCCGGTCGACGCCGACGCGATCGGCACGGGCACGGTGGTGGGCGCGACGGCACTGCCCGAGTCGGGCGTGCCCGCGCGCGCGGTCGCGATCGTCGAGTTCGACGACGGGCGGCGCACGGTCGCCTCGGCCGAGGACGCGGTCCTCGCGCGCGCGTTCGCGGACGAGGAGGCCGTCGGGACGCGGCTCCGGGTGACCGAGCCGGGGCGGCTCGGCTGACGGGAAACGCCTTCCCGCAGCGGCTCAGTCGGCGAAGGCCGACGACGCGCGCGACTCGAAGTCGTCGATGTACATCGTGCCCGACGCGGAGCTGCCGACGCCGCCCAGCAGCCCGAGCTGCACGCCGTCGACGACGACCGAGCCGTTCGCGACGCCGGTCGCCGCGGCTTCCACGCCGTCGACCCGCAGGCGCAGCGAGCCGTCGGCGGCACCCGGCGCACTCGCGCGCGTCCAGTCGGCTTCGATGGTCGACCAGCCCGGCCGGGCAAGCGCGACCGGGGGCGTCTGCGTGCCGGTTCCGCCGTCGCTGCGCGCGACGCCGTAGAGGCGCCACGCGCCGTCCTCGAAGCGGAGGCGGAGCTCGAAGGGTCGCAGCGTCGGGCTCCCCGCCGTGCGGGCTGCGAGCAGCCGCACGATGCGGGGACTCGTCGGCACGGCGAGCGTGTCGAGGTCGAGCAGGAAGCGGGCACGGTAGCGGGAGAGACCCGCCGGGGTCGTGTCCTTCACCCAGAGCTTCGAGCGACTCGCGGGGGCAGGCAGGTTCGTCGCGTCGAAGCGCAGGCCGCGAGAGCCGTGGCGGCGCGCCCGGCGGTCGACCGAGAGGCGGCCCTCCTTCGTCGCGGACTGCGACCAGCGCGAGAGGTCGCCCGACTCGAAGTCGTCGACGAACACGACGTCGGCGGGCGCGTCGATCGTCGCGTCGACGTTCGGCGTGGTCGCCCCGGCGGCCACCGCCACCGTGTCGGAAGGGTCTTCGTCGCGGCGGCCCTGCCACCAGCGCGGCAGGAAGCGGCGCGGCTCGGTCGGGTCGGAGAAGCGCAGCCGCACGGCCCCCTGCTGGAGGCCGGCGGCCGACCAGGCGCCGCCGGCACCCGTCGTCGAATGGCGCAGCAG
>JAGWVP010000326.1 GCA_018970825.1 bacterium
TGCACCGTGGTCAGCCAGAGGTAGGGCGCGACGGTGAACTCCCAGGGGTCGTCGCGAAGCCGTTCGACGAAGCCCCGGGCCGGGATCCCGGGCGGCGGCACCGCGGCGGAGACCTCCGCCGCGGACGGCGCGTGTCGCTCCGTCTGGGCGAGGGCCTCCCCGCCGAGCGGAAGGAGCGCGAGCATCAGGCCCGCCGCGATCCGGCTCCTTGCGACCGATCCTCGGTGCACGCTTCGCCCCATGCGCTCGCCCTCCTCCTGCCGCGCTCGCGCAGCGGCCGCCCACGGACCCCGGGGCGCACCCCGGGTCGGAGGAGGTTAGGCCGTTCGGGCCGGCCCGCGCAACGAGGCTTCAGCCGGAGACGGGGTCGCCCGGGTCGAGGCCCGAGATGCGCGCGAAGGCCTCGCGCAGCGAGGCCGACCAGCTTCGGGAGATCTCCTGGAAGTAGGCGTCGTCCCGGTCGATCCGCCGCTCGAGCGAAACCCGCAGGGAGTCGGTCCGGTAGAGCAGGATGTCGAGAGGCATGCCCACCGAGAGATTCGACCTCAGCGTCGAGTCGAAGGAGAGCAGCAGGAGTTTCGCCGCGTCGGGCAGCGACATCGAGGGGCGCGCCACGCGGTCGAGGATCGGCTTTCCGTACTTGTGCTCGCCGATCTGGAAGAACGGCGTGTCCGGTCCCGCCTCGATGAAGTTTCCCTCGGCGTAGACGTTGAACAGTCGCGGAGGCTCGCCGCGGATCTGTCCACCGAGCAGGATCGACGCCGAGAAGGGGGCGTGGCTCGCCTCGAGCGACGGGCCGTCGACGTCGCGCACCGAGCGCAGGGCCGATCCGACGAGGCGTGCCGCGTGGAACATGTTCGGTGCGTCGAGCAGGTTGTCGCGCCCTTCGCGGCGCCCGGCCGACGCCTGCTCGTCGAGGATGGTCACGACCGACTGGGTCACCGAGAGGTTCCCGGCGGTCAGCAGGACGATCACGCGCTCGCCCGGCTCGATCCAGCGGTGGAGCTTGCGGAAGCAGGCGACGTTGTCGACGCCCGCGTTGGTCCTCGTGTCGGCCCCGAAGACGATGCCGTCGTCGAGTTTGAGTGCGGCGCAGTAGGTCACGGTCGGGCTCTCCCGCTCACTGCTGCGACTGGAGCGACGCCGACCGGCCCGCGACGACCGACACGTCGAGCGACTCCTCGCCGCCGCCGCGGCGCGAGCCCCGGACCGGGGCGGCCTGCTCCGCGTCGAGGCCGCACGCGAGCCGCACGTAGAGCTCGTCGGGGCAGATGCGGTTCGCGACGTCGAAGCCGACCCAGCCGAGCGACGGAACGTGGGCCTCCGCCCACGCGTGGTGGGCCGACTCCGCGACCTCGCCGGGCTCGCCGACCGCCATGTACCCGGTCACGTAGCGGGCCGGGATCCCGAGCGTCCGCGCGGCCGAGACGAAGACGTGGGCGTGGTCCTGGCAGACGCCCCGTCCGAGGGCGAGCGCCTGGGCTGCCGTGGTTCCGCCGTGGGTCGTTCCGCGCTCGTACTCGATCGCTTCCCGCACGAGCGACATCAGGGCGTGGAGCCGCGCGAGTTCGTCGTCGCCACGCGCCTGCGCGCCGAGCTCGCGGATCGAGTCGTCGGGGCGGGTGAGGGGGGTCGTGCGCAGGAAGACCCGGCCGGGCGCCACCTCGGCGAGGCCGCTCACGATGCCGTGGTGCTCCCGCGTCTCCACCGTTCCCCGCGCACGGACCACGATCTCGTCGTGGCGTCCGGTGCGGGAAACCAGGTGGACCTCGTTGCCGAACGCGTCGCGGAATCGCCCCGCCTTCTCGATCCCCGCCGTGTCCACCGACCACTCGACGATCGCCTGGCCGTCGAAGGGTCGGGGCGTGAGCCGAAGCCGCTGGATCGAGTACCCGGCGGGCTCGCTCCACCTGTAGCGGGTGAGGTGGTCGACGTGGATGAGCATGGTCGTCAGCCCCGGAAATGGTAATCGGCCGCGATCTGCGAAGCGAGGCCGTCGTTGCGCGCGCGCAGGTCGAGGAGGAACTCGTGGAGGCCCGCCTGGAAGACCTCGCCGATCTCGCGGTGCCGCAGGATCTCGGCGGTCGCCTGCGCCGCGCGGCCCGAGGGCAGGCGCTCGCCGTGGAGGTCGGCGAGAAGGCCGAGCGCCCCGGCGATCCGGTCGTAGGCGAAGGCGAGGGAGCGCGGCATCTGGCGGTTCAGGATGAGGAGCTCCGCCACGTTCCACGGCCGGAACGCTTCGCGGTAGACCCACTGGTAGGACCGGTGCGCCGAGACCGAGCGCAGCATCGCACCCCACTGGCGCTCGTCGACGCCGCCGCCCACCATGACGGTCTCCGGCAGCAGCACGTAGTACTTGACGTCGAGGATGCGCGCCGTGTTGTCGGCGCGCTCGACGAAGGCGCCGAGCTGGCTGAAGGCCCAGGTGTCGTTGCGCAGGATCGTCCCGGTCAGCGCGCCGCGGAAGAGCGCCGAGCGCTGCTTCACCCAGTCGAGGATCGCGACCAGGTCGCCGATCTCCATCCGGCCGCGGCTCCGCCCGAGTCCCCCGAGCTCGATCCAGGTCGTGTTCAGGCTCTCCCACATGTCCTGCGTCAGCGCGGTGCGCTGGGCGCGGCCGTTCTGTCGCGCGACCTCCAGGCAGGACCGCACGCTCGAGGGATTCCCGTCGTCGAAGAGCATCCAGTCGATGACCTTCTCCGCCGAGAGCTCGCCGTGCCGCTCCGCGTAGCCCCGCTCGCACCCGGAACTCGTGAGCGCCGAGCGCCATTCCTCGAAGGGGCCTCCGCCTTCGCTCGGCATGAGCCCGATCCGGTAGGCGACCTCGACGAGACGCGCGGTGTTCTCCGCCCTCTCGACGTAGCGCGAGAGCCAGAACAGGTCTTCGGCGGTGCGACCCAGCATCTTCAGTCCTGCAGCACCCAGGTGTCCTTCGTGCCGCCGCCCTGGCTCGAATTCACGACCAGCGAGCCCTCCCGCAGCGCGACGCGGGTCAGTCCGCCGGGCGCGAGACGGATGCGATCGCCGCAGAGGACGTACGGACGCAGGTCGACGTGGCGGGGCGCGATGCCGGACTCGACGAGCGTCGGGCAGGTCGAGAGCGCGAGCGTCGGCTGGGCGATGTAGGCGTCCGGGCGTGCGCGGAGCCGCTCGCGGAAGGCGTCGAGCTCCGCGCGGCTCGCCGCCGGCCCGACCAGCATCCCGTAGCCGCCGGAGCCGTGCACCTCCTTCACGACGAGTTCGTCGAGGTGCTCGAGCACGTAGGCGAGGTCGTCGGCGCGCCGGCAGCGCCAGGTCGGCACGTTCTGCAGGATCGGGGGCCGACCGGTGTAGAACTCGACGATCTCGGGGACGTAGGTGTAGACGGCCTTGTCGTCCGCGATTCCCGTGCCCGGGGCGTTCACGATCGTCACCCGTCCCGAACGGTAGACGTCGAAGAGGCCCGGCACCCCGAGCACCGATTCGGGCTTGAAGGCGAGGGGGTCGAGGAAGTCGTCGTCGATGCGCCGGTAGACGACGTCGACCGGGCGCAACCCCCGCGTCGTGCGCATCCAGAGCTGCCCGTCCTCGACGACGAGGTCGTGCCCCTCGACGAGCTCGATGCCCATCTGGTCGGCGAGGAACGCGTGTTCGAAGTACGCGCTGTTGAACAGCCCGGGGGTGAGGAGCGCGAGACTCGGCTCGCGCCCGAGGCCCGCCGGCGCCACGCTCTGCAGCGTCTCTCGCAGCATCGCGGGGTAGCCCTCGACGGGTGCGACCCGGTGCGCCGTGAAGAGCTCCGGGAACATCTGCATCATCGTCTCGCGATTCTCGAGCATGTACGAGACGCCCGACGGGGTGCGCGTGTTGTCCTCGAGGACGAAGAACTCGTTTTCGTCCGTGCGCACGATGTCGATCCCGATCACGTGCGAGTAGACGTGCCGGGCCGGGTCGACCCCGATCATCTCGGGCAGGAAGAACTCGTTCTGCACGACCAGGTCGGCAGGGATGCGGCCCGCGCGCAGGATCTCCTGGCGGTGGTAGACGTCGTGGAGGAACGCGTTCAGGGCACGCACTCGCTGCTCGATCCCCGCGGAGAGGCGTCGCCACTCGGCGGCCGACAGCACCCGGGGGATCAGGTCGAAGGGGATCAGGCGCTCGGTCGACTCCTCGTTGCCGTAGACCGCGAAGGTGATTCCGCTGCGGCGGAAGATCGTCTCCGCCTCCACCCGCTTGCGATGCAA
>JAGWVP010000327.1 GCA_018970825.1 bacterium
CGACTGGTGGTAGATCGCGAGCGTCGAGGGACGGGCGAGGAGCGCGGCCGCCTCCGCCGCCGGCACGAAGTCGACGCCCTCGCCGGCGTTCTCGGCGACGAGACGCACGTCCCAGCCGACCCCGCGCAGGATCCGCGCCATCGCCAGCGCGTCGTTCCCGGTGGCGTCGCCCTCGAAGAGCGACGGCACGAGGATCGCCGCGACCGCCGGGCCCCCGCGCCTAGGCGCGCGCCACCAGCGCATGGTCCTGCGGCGCGAACAGCAGCTCGTTCAGCCGGCGCGCGTTGCGCGACTCGCGGTCGAGATCCGGCCCCTCCTCGAGCCGCACCGCGTCGTCCACCGGCCCCGAGAACACGATCTCGATCTCGGCGAAGCCCGCCTGTTCGGCGAGAAAGCGCAGCGTCTGCGGGTGAACGGGGTGGCGATGGGTGGGGTCCATCGACCAGGCCCGCGTCCAGGGAAACACGCTCTGCACGTTCACCGTCTCGAGCACGAGGCATCCGCCCGGTCGCAGCTTGCGCCGTGCGAGCGCCAGCAGCTCGAGCAGGCGTGGAAACGGCAGGTGCTCGATCACCTGGAACGCGACGATGCCGCCGAGCGTCGCGTCGCCGCACCGCTGCAGTTCCGCGACCGCCTCTCCTGGCCGCACTTCGAGCCCGCGGGCCCGGCCCGCCTGCACGAGCTCGGGATCGGACTCGACCCCGATCGCCGCGATCCCCCGTTCGCGCAGGAGTTCGAGGAACTCGCCGCGACCGCAGCCGAGGTCGACCACCGGACCTGCGGCGGCGTCGGGAAACCAGCGGAGGTAGGCCGACTGCGCGCGGCGGACGTGCTCGGGAGAGCCGCGGAAGCGATCCCCGAAGGCACGGGCGTCGAAGGACGCGGGCGGGATCCGGGAGGACTCGACGCCCGCCCTCCGCTCGAGGTCTTCGAGCCGGCTCTCGATCGAGGAGGCCCGGGTCGAGCCCGTCGCATCGAGCGCCGCGAGCGCGTCGACGACCGCGCGATTGAAGGCGCCCTGCCGGTCGAGGATCGGCGTCAGCAGGCGGCGCAGCAGTTTCTTCGCCTCGACGACGACCCGTCCCGCGCGCGCGCGGTGCGAGTGGAAGGCGACGTCCCCGGGATCGGCGAGCGCGCCCAGGTTCCCGAGCCGCAGGCCCGCTCCTCCGCCGATCGCAGGTCCCTGCAGGCCGACGTCGCCTCCCACCGCGGAGAGCGCCTCGGCGCGCGACTCCGCGGGCGGCACCGCCTGGCCCCCCGCGCGCGCCCGGACCCGCGTCGCCTCGTCGCGGAGATCGGCGACCAGCGCCTCGACGTCGACCGGCGGGTCTTCAGCCACGCGCGCCCTCTTCGACCCGAACGCGGGCGTCAGCCGGCCGGCAGCGTCGCCGGGGAACCGAACAGCGTGAGCAGCGCACCGGGGAGATGCTCGACCAGCCAGACACCGAGCGCAAGCCCGACCGCCTGCGGCCAGGAGCAGTCGAAGGCGGCGCGGATCGCGACCACGAAGGCGACCAGCAGCCACGCCGGCACGCCGATCGCCACCGCGGTCTCCACCTCGGGGATCGCCCCGATCGCGAACAGGATCCCGGGCGCCCCGGCGAGCGCGAGCGGACGGAGGACCGAGCCGAACGGAAGTTGCCTCCCGGTCATCCGGCGGCCGAGGAGCCACACGATCGCGCTCTCGACGACCAGGGTGCCCATCGACCGGAGCGCCTCCACGACCACGAGGAGGGCCGGGGCGAGTTCGATGCGCCGCGAGACGCAGAGGCCGTAGGCGATCGCCCCGAGCAGCGTCGCGGCGAGGCAGTGGTGGGTCGCGTCGGGCTCGGCGGAGACGTGCCGATAGGTGGCGTCGCGGAGTCCGATCCCCGCGAACAGGGTCGAGACGAGCTTCGCCGGACCGACGTGCTCGCGCAGCCGCGGGGCGTCCCGGTCGGGGCTCGGGGAGTCCAAGATCGCAACCTCCAGGGGCCGGCTCGATGCGCGTGACGGAAAACGGCGCCCCGCCCGAGGGCGGGACGCCGTCGTCCGGATGGCGGGGAGGGCGCATGCCGCGTGCGCCCTCCCCTTTCGTTCACTGCGGGACGAGCTCGACGCGCCGGTTCTGCGCGCGGCCGACCGCGGTGTCGTTGGTCGCGACCGGGTCCGCCTTGCCGTAGCCGCGCGTGGTGAGCCGCGAGGCGGCAACGCCGCGCGAGACGAGGTGTTTCCTGACCGTCTCGGCCCGGCGCTCGGAAAGCCGCTGGTTGTACCCGTCGGAGCCGACGCCGTCGGTGTAGCCGCGGATCTCGACGTTCACCTCGGGGTTGGCCTTCAGCATGTCCGCCGCCTCGTCGAGGATCGGGAGTCCGGCGGGCTGAAGCGTCGCCTTGTTGAAGTCGAAGTTGAAGCCGCGGAGCACGAGCTTCTTCGCCATCGGCGCGGCGACCGGCGGCGGGGCGGGAGGCGCCGGGGGCGCGGGCTCGGGATCGAACAGGCAGTGGCCGATCAGGCCGCCGATGATGGCGCCGGTCGCGATGCCGATGCCGATGCCGGCCCCCCGATCGGAGTCCTGCCGGGTGAACGGGGGATCGACGTTGTTCGCGATCGCACCGCCGGCCGTGCCGAGAGCCGCGGCACCGACGAGCGCTCCGCCCACCGCTCCGGAGCCCCACTCCCTGCGCTCGCAGCCGCAACCCGCGACGACGACGCTGAACGTCGCGAGGACGATCCCTGCCAAGATCCGCCTGGCCATGGTGGCCTCCTCTCTGTGCCGGACCCCGCCGGGGCGGGGAGCGCCGCGGCCGCGAGCCCGGTCCGCCCGAGCCTGCCGTGCACTCGATCGCGCTCGGCAGGGGCGGTTAAACTCGATGTCCGCCGGCGATTCAAGAAGGCGCCCCGTCCGCTCGACGAATCCGATCGCGAGTCGGGCCGGGGCGTCTCCCGAACGAACAGGGCCGGCCGCGGATCGTCGCCCGCGGCCGGCCTCCCGGATTCGTCGCGACCGCAGCGAGGCGGCCCGAACGATCAGCCCTCGTCGTGGGTCGAGACCGGTCCCACGACGGCACGGGCCGTCTTCTCCGCGGCCGGGGCCTTCGCCTCGGCCGGCTTCTTGTCGTCGGCGGGCGCCGCGGCCGGCGCCATCGCGGGCGCGGCCTCGGGCGCGGTCGTCCCGTGCCCGGTCGCCCCGGCGGGCTGCACGCCGGGCCTCGCACCGATCGACATGATGTAGTCGCGCATCGCGACGATCTGCGCGTCGGTGTTCCCGCCGAGCACGTCCTCGGGACCGGTCTGCCCCTCCTCGTAGAAGGCCGGCATCTTCGTTCCGGGCATGAGGGCCTGCGGGTTCTTGATCCACCCGAGGATCCAGTGCGGGTTCAGTCGCTCGTGGGCATAGGCGAGGTTCGGCGCCCACTGCTCGGGCGGACCCGACGGCGTCTCGCTGCCGCGCACGTGGCAGGCGAAGCAGGCGAAATAATCCTGCGACATGAGCTTCTTGCCGTCGGAGATCTGCTGCGGCGTCGAGTCGATCGCCGGATCCCAGAAGAAGTACGGATCCTCGAGGTCGGCGCCCGCGTTGAAGTAGTTGACCACCTTCGTGCGCTGGCCCGAGTCGAGACCGAAACTCGGCATCCGCACCTTGAGCCAGATGCGCAGCGGCTGGGCCTGCGGCGCCTGGAGGAATCCGTAGAGCCACTGCGGCTGCACCTTCGCCCCCTCGTTCAGGAGCATCGGCGGAGCGAGGGTCGGGTTCTCCTCGTAGAGCCGGCGGATGTAGCCGCCCTGGCCGTCGATCTGGTGGCAGCCCTGGCAATTGTAGAACTCGACGATGCGGCGCCCGTCCTTGTAGGGCTCCCAGCGGGACACGTTCTGGGGGTCCTGCCACTTGGCGGGAGGGATCCGCTCGATGCGGCTCTGCAGCCACGCCCGGAGCGCACGGACGTCCTCGTCGGCGAGGTGGAAGTTCGGCATCAACTGCTCGACGTGTTCCGTCTGGTAGATGCGCGGATTCTTCAGCTTGTTGAACGTCCAGTCGTTCCAGGTCCGCGGGATCTCGGTCCGGGCGCCGAAGAAGAGCTCCTCGATGCCCTTGCCGCCGAAGCCGGAGAGCTCGACGCCGATGCGGGACTCGTTGTCCATCCCGTTGATCTGGTGGCAGCCGTAGCAGCCGTACTTGCGGATGATCGCCTTGCCCTGCTCGCCGAGCTCGGGATCCTCGAGCGTCGCCTGCGTGACCTT
>JAGWVP010000328.1 GCA_018970825.1 bacterium
GAGCAGCAGCAGGAGCCCGATCTGCCACGCGAAGGTCGAGATCGCCTCGCCGTCGTTGCCGGCGACGGCGAGCCACGGGAGCCTTCCGAGCGGAAGCAACGCCGCCAACGCGGCCTGCAGGAGCGGCTTGAGGGTGGTCGACTGCGCGGCTCGCACCGCGACCGCGACCGCGACCGCGAAGCCGATGCGCAGGAGGTGCGACCAGGCCCGCCTCTCGCCGCGCGACTGGAGCCTCCGCACGCGCCTGCGCGAGGCGAAGAGGGCGAACAGCACGACGAAGGCGTGGGTCGCGATCGTCGTCGACGAGGGCAGGGTCGGCGTCACACCCGCAGCAGGAGGCGTGCCGGGTCCTCGAGGCGCTCCTTCACCCGGACGAGGTAGGTGACCGCTCCCTTGCCGTCGATCAGGCGGTGGTCGTACGAGAGCGCGAGGTACATCATCGGGCGCACGACGACCTGGTCGTCGACGACCACCGGGCGCTTCTCGATCTTGTGCATGCCGAGGATCGCGCTCTGGGGCGGGTTCAGGATCGGCGTCGAGAGGAGCGAGCCGTAGACGCCCCCGTTCGAGATCGTGAACGTCGCCCCGGCGAGGTCGTCCGGCACGAGCTTGTTCGTGCGCGCGAGCTCGGCGAGCCGCCCGATCTCGGACTCGATCCCGGCGAGCGAGCGCGAGGATGCGTCCCGAACCACCGGCACGACGAGGCCGCGATCGGTCCCGACGGCGACGCCGACGTGGACCGCCTTCGCGTACACGACGTCCGTGCCGTCGATCCTGGCGTTCACCTCGGGCACTTCCTCCATCGCCTCGCAGCATGCGGCGACGAAGAAGCCCATGAAGCCGAGCGAGACCCCGTGCTTCGTCCGGAAGGATTCCTTGTACCGGGCGCGCAGGTCGAGGATCCCGCTCATGTCGACCTCGTTGAAGGTCGTGAGCGTGGCGGTCGACTGCTGGGACTCGACGAGACGTCGCGCGATGACCTGCCGGATCCGGCTCATCGGCACGCGCTCCTCGCCGGGTGCGGGCGGGCCCCCGGAGGAGGGGGGCGACGTCGGCGCCGGGCGCGCCGCCGCGGCGGCGGCGAGCGCGCTCGGCAGGACTCCGCGGACGGGGGAAGCGGGTTCGTCGCCGCCGGACCGCCTGCGATCGGCGGCCGCGAGCGCGTCCGCCTTGAGGATCCGCCCGCCCGGGCCGCTGCCGACGATGCCTGCCGGGTCGAGTTTCTCCTCCTCGACGATCCGCCGCACCGCGGGACTGAGCGGGCGCTCGTCGGACGTCGGCGTCGCGGACGCCGGTGCAGGCGACTTCGCCGCGTCGGGCGCGGCCGACGTCGCCGGCCCGGTCGAGGCGGCGGTCCCGCCCGCCTCGATGCGCCCGACGACGTCGCCGAAGTGCACGGTCTCGCCGGCCCCCGTCAGGATGCGCAGCGTGCCGCCGGCCTCCGCGGCGAGTTCCATGTTCGCCTTGTCGCTCTCGAGTTCGAGGATCGGTTCGTCGGCCGCCACCGCGTCCCCGTCCTTCTTGAGCCAGCGTCCGAGCGTCGCCTCGGTCACGGATTCGCCGAGAGACGGGATCTTCACGTCGCGCGCCATCACTCCTCCGTCGGGCCCTGGCCCCGCGTGGCGAGCCGGACCGTCGTCTCGCTGCTCCCGCCTGCGAACGTCCGCCCCGCGGTCCGCGGGCCGGGGCCGTCGTCGTCGGCGGCCGCCGAGGGCGCCCCCTCGAAGAGGGCGGCCAGGATGCCCGCCTGCTCCTTCGCATGCATGCGGTACGAGCCCGTCGCCGGGCTCGCCGCCTCGTCGCGCCCCGCGTAGCGCAGCGTGCGCCCGGGGCCGAGCAGGGCGGGGAGTCGCTCGAGCACCCACGACCATGCGCCCATGTTGCGCGGCTCCTCCTGCACCCAGACCACGTCGCGAGCCGAGGGCCAGCGTTCGAGGGCGGCGCGGATCTCGCCTGCCGGGAACGGGTAGAGTTCCTCCACGCGGACGCAGGCCACCCGGAGGTCCGCACGATCCTGGCGGGCCTTCGCGACGTCGTAGAAGACCTTGCCGCTGCAGAGGGCGACCGTGGTCACTCCGGCCGGTTCGAGCTCGACCGGGTCGTCGAGCACCGGCCGGAACGCGCCCTCGGCGAGGTCCGCGAGCGAGGAGGTGGACGGGGCGAAGCGCAGCAGGCTCTTCGGGGTCATCACGACGAGCGGCTTGCGGAAACCTCGGCGCATCTGCCGTCGCAGCAGGTGGAACAGCTGGGCCGAGGTGCTCGGGTACACGACCTGCATGTTGTCGTCGGCGCACAGTTGCAGCCACCGCTCGAGGCGTGCGCTCGAGTGCTCGGGGCCCTGTCCCTCGTAGCCGTGCGGCAGGAAGAGCACGAGGCCGCTCGATCGCTGCCACTTCGACTCGGCCGCCGCGACGAAGGTGTCGACGACCGCCTGGGCGCCGTTCGCGAAGTCGCCGAACTGCGCCTCCCAGATCGTGAGCGTGTGCGGGGCCGCGAGCGAGTAGCCGTATTCGAACCCGAGCACCGCTTCCTCCGAGAGCATGCTGTCGACGACCTCGAAGGAAGCCTGGACGGCACCCGGCGGCGCGATTCCGTTCAGCGGGACGTGGAGGCGCCCGTCGGACTGCTCGTGGAACACGGAGTGGCGATGGCTGAAGGTGCCGCGCCCGGAGTCCTCGCCGGAGAGGCGGATCGGGGTTCCCTCGAGGAGCAGGGACCCGAAGGCGAGCATCTCGGCGCAGCCCCAGTCGATGCCGTTGCCGCGCCGCACCATCTCGAGCCGGGCCTCGTACTGCTTCGTCACCTTGGGGTGGGCTTCGAAGCCGGGCGGGACGATCGCCGCGCGCTCGGCGATCTCGCGGAGCACGTCGGCCGGCACGGCCGTCGCGGCGGATCGGTCCTCGCCCGCGCCGCCGAGACCCGACCACGCGGCGCCGAACGTGAACACCTCCTGGCGCGGGCGGAAGTCGCGCGCGTACTGGAGGGCGAGTTCGAGCACCTCGCCGAACTCGCGGCGCACCGACTCGAGCGATTCCGCTGCGAGGCCCGCCTCGAGGAGCCGACGCTGGTAGAGCGTGCGCACGCCCGGGTGCTCCGCGATGCGCCGGTACATCACCGGCTGCGTGAAGGTCGGCTCGTCGGCCTCGTTGTGGCCGTGCTTGCGGAAGCAGACGAGGTCGATCACGACGTCGCGACGGAAACGCTGGCGGAAGGCGAGTCCGAGCCGGATCGCGTGGACCGCCATCTCCGGATCGTCGCCGTTCACGTGGAAGACCGGGCACTCGATGATCCGGGCGATGTCGGTCGCATAGCGGGTCGGCCGGCACGACTCGGGCGGAGCCGTGAAGCCGACCTGGTTGTTGATCACGACGTGGATCGTGCCGCCGGTGAAGTAGCCGTCGAGCTGGGAGAGGAGCAGCGTCTCCGGCACGACGCCCTGTCCGATGAAGGCCGCGTCGCCGTGGATCAGGACGGGCATGACTCGTCGCCGCTCCTCGTCGCCCGACAGGTTCTGCTTCGCCCGGACCTTGCCCTCGACGACCGGGTTCACGAGTTCCAGGTGGCTCGGGTTGGGCGTGAGCGAGACGTGGACGACGCCCCCCGAGAGCGACCGGTGGTCGCGCGAATACCCCTTGTGGTACTTCACGTCGCCGTCGCCCTGCACCCAGTCGGGCAGGGTCGAGCCCTCGAACTCGGCGAGGATCATCTCGTAGGGCTTGCGCACGATGTTCGCGAGAACGCTGAGCCGGCCGCGATGCGCCATGCCCAGCATCACCTGCTCGATGCCGGCGCCCGCCGCCCCCTCGACCAGCGCGTCGAGCATCGGGATCAGCGTCTCGCCGCCCTCGAGCGAGAAGCGCTTCTGGCCCGGGAACTTCACGTGCAGGAACTGCTCGAAGCTCTCGGCCTCGACGAGCTTCGAGAAGATCCGGCGCCGCTGCGCCTCGTCGAGCGACGGGTGGTTGCGCGACGGCTCCATCCGCTCCTCGAGCCAGGCGCGTTGCTCGGGGTCCCGGATGCCGGTGTACTCGACGCCCATCGTCCGGCAGTAGGTCTCGCGCAGCGCCGCGACGAGCTCGGCGAGCGTGGGCGGCTGTTCGGGACGGAAGCCGGCGAAGCCTCCCGGGTTGCAGGGCAGGCGGAGGTCGGCCGCTCCGAGCGAGTAGTGGGCGATGTCGAGCAGCGGGTGCGCGGTCGGCGGGTCGGTGAGC
>JAGWVP010000329.1 GCA_018970825.1 bacterium
GGGCGGCGATGATCCCGCGGCTCACGCAGCCCGCGAGCGCGCAGCCCGCGAGCAGCGTCGCCGCGAGGCGCAGGCCGTTCGTGGTCATGCCGCGAGCGTGCCAGAGGTGCGCCGCGCCGTCGATGGCCGATCGCGAACGCGCCGCCACGCCGGCCCCGACCGGGGGCGCCCGAAAACGTCCGCAGGCGAGCGCCGCGCGGGGCGCGACCGGGAGCCGCGGGCTCGCCCGGGCGCGACCGCGGGTGCTAGGGACCAGCGACCGGCCCGCCCTTCGGCGGCCCTCGGGGGATCTTCCGATGGCGGAGAAACGCATCGTCTTCCTGTTCGACGTCGACAACACGCTGCTCGACAACGACCGCGTCTCGGCCGACATGCGCCGCTACCTCGACCGCGAGGTGGGGCCGGAGCGCTCGAAGCGGTACTGGGAGATCTTCGAGGGACTGCGGCTCGAGCTCGGCTACGCGGACTACCTGGGGGCGCTGCAGCGCTACCGCATGGAGAAGCCGCGCGAGTCCCACGTGCTCGCGGTGTCGACCTTCCTCGTGAACTACCCGTTCGCGAACCGCCTGTTTCCGGGCTCGCTCGACGCAGTCGACCGCGCGCGCGCACTCGGTCTCCCGGTGATCCTGACCGACGGCGACGTCGTCTTCCAGCCGCGCAAGATCCACCGCTCGGGGCTCTTCGACTGCTTCGAGGGCCAGCTCCTGATCTACGTCCACAAGGAGCTCGAGCTCGACGACGTCGAGCGCCGCTACCCGGCCGATCACTACGTGCTGGTCGACGACAAGGTCCGCATTCTCGCCGCCGTGAAGAAGGCCTGGGGCGACCGCGTGACGACGGTCTTCCCGCGACAGGGCCACTACGCGCTCGACGCGGCCGAGGTGGCGAAGCACGCGGTGCCCGACGTGACGATCGAGAGGATCGGCGAACTCGTCGACGTCCCGGCGGACCGGCTGCTCGGGGCGGCACGGTGAAGCTGCGGGATCTCGCGGCGGTCGCGGCGCTCGCGCTCGCGGTCGCGGGCTGCAGCGTGCTCGGCCGTGCCGGCGCGTCGGACCTCCCGGCCGCCACCGAGGTCGCCGTCGGCGAGCGCTTCGAGGTGAGGCTCGCCTCGAACCCCTCGACCGGCTACTCGTGGGCCGTCCGCGGCGGTGCCGACGGCAAGGTGGTGAGGCTCGTCGGACAGTCCTTCGTGCCGCCCGCACCGCCTGCCTCGGGCGGGCCCGCGCCGGTCGGGCAGGAGGGCAACGAGGTCTTCGCGTTCGAGGGCGTCGCGACCGGTCGCACCACGCTCGAGTTCGCCTACGCGAGGCCGTGGGAAAAGGATGTCGCGCCGGCGAAGCTCGTCCGGCAGGTCGTGCGCGTCCGCTGAGGCACGACCCGCCGCGGGCTCAGACCCGGATCGACTTCCATGCGCCGCCGCGGAAACGCCACGCCTTCAGCGCGACGCGCGCGACGTAGTCGCCGAGCAGCGACGACCACAGCCAGGCGAGACCGAGCCCGAGCACGCTCGAGACCGTCCACGCGTAGCCCAGCCGGCAGCCGTAGAACGCGACGAGCACGGTGACGAGCGGAAAGCGCGTGTCGCCTGCGCCGCGCAGCGCGCCGCCGAGCGTGAAGTCGATCGCCATGAGCGGCTGCGCGATCGCGAGCATGTGGATGAACGAGACCGTCGCCTCGACGACCGGCGGATGGTCGCTGAAGAGCCGGGCGATCGGCTCGGCGAAGACGAACGCGACCACGCCGGTCGCGGACATGAGGGCCACCGCCATCCACGTCGCGAGCCAACCCGCGCGCTCCGCGGCGGCGGTGGACCCGGCGCCCAGGCTCTGGCCGACGAGCGCCGCGGCCGCGGCGGCGAAGCCGAAGCCGGGCAGGAACGAGATCGCGAGGATGCGCACGCCGATGAAGTAGGCGGCGAGCGCGTCGGTGCCGTAGCGCGACGCGAAGGTCAGGTAGACGAAGAACCCGACCTGCATGAGCAGCTGTTCGAGGGCCGCCGGCGTCCCGATGCCGAGCACGCGCCGCAGCACGGCCGGCTGCGGCGGGAGGTCCTCGGCACGCAGGCGCAGGCGAAGTCCCCCGCGCGCGAGCAGCCCGAGCGCGAGCAGCATGCCGGTGCCGAAGGCGACGGTGGTCGCGAGCGCGGAGCCCCGCACGCCCATCGCCGGGAAGCCCGCGTGGCCGAAGATGAAGAGCCAGTTCCCGACCACGTTGAGCGCGTTCACGACGAGCCCGACGAGCAGCGGCGTGCGGGTGTCGCCCGCGCCCCGCAGCGCCGAGGCGACGACGAAGATCACCGAGGAGGCCGGGATCGAGAGCATGACGATGCGCACGAAGGCGGCGCCGAGGTCGGCGACCGCCTCCTCGGTGCCGAACGCGTGCACGAGCGGCCGCGCCCAGGCGACGACCGGCACGACGGCGACCATGGCCAGCAGGATCGCGCCGGTGATCGACTGCCCGAGCACCCGCTCGGCCTCGCGCGGGCGACGCGCCCCGACCATGCGCGCGACCAGCGCGAGCGTGCCGGTCGCGATCGCGGTCATCGTGACCGAGACCCCGCCCAGCACCTGCGCGCCGACGCCGACCGCCGCGACCGACGTCGAGCCGAGCCGGGAGACCATGAGCATGTCGACCAGCCCGACGAGCGACTCCGAGAGCATCGTCACGATGACCGGCCATGCGAGCGACCAGACGACGCGGTGGGAGCGGTCGGAGTCGAGGACGCCCTCGAAACCCGGGCCGCCCTCGGCGCCTTCGATCGAGGGGTCGAGCGGCGCATCCCCGTCGCGCGCGTCCGGCGCGGCGACTTCCGCCCCGAAGGGAGCTTCCCGTTCCATCGCGAAGCCCCCGCCCCGGTCCCGGCTCAGTCGGGGTCGTAGGCGAGGTTCGGAGCGAGTAGCCGCTCGGCCTGCTTCACCGAGACGCCCTTGCGGCGCGCCCACGCCTCGACCTGGTCGACGTTCAGTCGGCCGACCGCGAAGTAACGCGCCGCCGCGTTGCCGAGGTAGATCCCGCTCACCGACGCGGCCGGCAGCATCGCCCAGCTCTCGGTGAGCGTGATGCCGAGCGACGGGGCGTCGAGGATGCGGAACAGCGTGTCCTTCTCCGAGTGGTCGGGGCAGGCGGGATAGCCGAACGCCGGCCGGATGCCCCGGAAGCGTTCCTCGAGAAGCTCCTCGGGCGCGAACGTCTCCGCGAGGCCGTACCCCCAGTCCCGGCGCGCCTGCTCGTGCAGGCGCTCGGCGAAGGCCTCGGCGAGACGGTCGGCGAGCGCCTTCGCCATGATCGCGCGGTAGTCGTCGTGGTCGCGCTCGAAACGCGCGACGAGTTCGTCGAGCCCGAGCCCCGCCGTGACCGCGAACGCGCCGACCCAGTCCTCGCGCCCCGAGTCCTCGGGGGCGACGTAGTCGGCGAGCGAGCGGTAGACCTTCTGCTCGTCGTGCTTGGTCTCCTGCTGTCGAAGCATGTGGAAGCGGGCGAGCTCGTGGCCGCGCGAGGCGTCGGTCCACAGGACGACGTCGTCGCCGTCGCCCGCCGCGGGCCAGAAACCGTACACGCCGCGCGCGCGCAGCAGGCGGCCGTCGACGATCTCGCGCAGGAGTTCCTGCGCGTTCGCGAACAGCTCGCGCGCGGCCTTTCCCATCTCCGGGTGGTTGAGGATCTCGGGATGGCGCCCGCGGAGCTCCCAGGCGTGGAAGAGGAAGGTCCAGTCGACGTAGGGCACGAGATCCGCGAGCGGCACGTCGTCGAGAACGCGGCGGCCGACGAAGGCGGGCTTCGGCAGGTCGGACGCGGCCCAGTCGATCTCGACGCGCCTGCGTCGGGCCTGCTCGTAGGGCAGGAGCGGCCGGCTCTGGCGCTGCCGGTAGAGCTCGCGCAGGTCGTCCTGCTCGCGGCGGTTCGCCTCGTCGAAGGCGGCGCGCTGCTCCGGGGCGAGCAGGCTCGACACGACGCCGACCGCCCGCGAGGCGTCGAGCACGTGCACCGTCGGGTTCCGGTAGTGCGGGGCGATCTTCACGGCGGTGTGCTGCCGGCTCGTCGTCGCGCCGCCGATCAGGAGCGGCGCCTCGAGCCCCGCGCGCTCCAGTTCGCGTGCGACGTGCGCCATCTCGTCGAGCGACGGTGTGATCAGTCCCGACAGGCCGACCACGTCGGCGCCGGTCGTGCGCGCCTCCTCGACGATGCGGTCGCAGGGCACCATGACGCC
>JAGWVP010000330.1 GCA_018970825.1 bacterium
GCCGGCGGCGGCGAGCCGGGGCCTGCTGCGAAGCACGCGCCCTGGTCGACGAGGATCCTCGCCGTCAGGCCGGAGCCGACCGTGTAGTCGGCGTTCTTTCCCTTGACGACGAACTTGACGAGGCCGGCGACGTTCTTGTCGGCCTTCAGCACCATCGTCCCGATGCCGGCGGGGGCGGGCGTCGACTTCCCGGGCGTGAACTTCCAGACGGTGACGGCCCGGTTCGCGATCCACTTCGAGGCCGGCAGGAGCACGTCGAGCACGGTCTCGATGCCGTCGTCGAGCTGGAGCCGAAGCCCTGTCGAGCGCGGATCGAACGTGGACGCGAGTTCCGCCGGGAGGAGCAGGTCGCCCTGCCAGGCGATCGTCTCGTCGCCGACGGGAGCCGCGAGCTTCCCGATCGTGAGACGCATCGCCGAAATGCCGGAGTCGCAGCCGTTGCGGACGATCGCGAAGCTCCCGGCGCCCGTCGTCGGCACCGTCCAGCGATTCGCGGACTGGTCGCAGCAGGCGGTGCTGCAGGTCTCGGGCCGGTGCGCGGGAAGGCGGCACTCGTCGGTCACGGGCGTCCCGTCGCGGGAGACGGAGAGGGCCGACTCGCGGACGAGCGGCTGCAGCCCGTCGACGTTCCCGTCGCCGTTCGCATCGGACCACGAGAGCGAGAGGCTCGCCGATGCGAGGAAGGCGAGGCCCGGCGGGCCGACCTCGACCGCTCCCGTCACCTGCGCGCCGACCGGTGCGGCGAGCCCCTTCAGGACCACCTGGGTCGGTGCGGCGACGGCTCCGGCGGGCACGACCAGCGAGACCGACCCGTCGGGCACGACGACCGTGCCGCCGGCGGGTCCGACCTCCGCGATGGTCGAGCGGGAGGACAGGCACTCGCCGTTCGAGGGGTGCTCGCACGAGCCGCCCGCCGTGCATGCGTCGGTCGTGCAGGGATCCGCGTCGGCGGTGCAGGCGGTGCCCGCCGCGACGAGCTGGCAGCTCGTGCTGCAGCACGAGGCCTCGGTGCCGTTCGCGGCGCCGTCGTCGCAGGTCTCGTTCGAAGTCGCGAGGCCGTCGCCGCAGACGCTGTTCACGAAGCCCGAGGGCCAGCCGGCGGCGGCGAGCCCGGTCGCGTCGAGGAACGCGTAGTTGCCGCCGCCGTCGACGACGAGCAGCGCGCAGACCTCCCACGGCCCCTCGGCGGACCAGCGCGGGACCTGGACCTGGAACGAGTCGCTCGCGGCGTTCGACGACGCGACCTCGCGGATCGACGTCTGCTGGTAGCTGCCGCTGCAGCCGGCGGGCGCGATCAGGACGAACGCGCGCCGCACGCCGGAGAGGTCGTCGGTCGCCGACCACGACACGTCGATCGTCGCGGCCGCGTCGTCGGTGTCGACGGCGAGCGGCGAGAGCCCGAAGCCGGTGATCGTCGGCGGTGTCGAGTCCGTGGTCGCGAGGACCTCGAACGTGGTCGGGAAGCCGAGCGCGACGAGATCGCTCGTGTCGAGACGGCTCGCGTTGCCCACCGCGTCGCGCAGCTCGATTTCGCAGATCGCCCAGGTCCCCGCGGGATGGAAGGCCGGGATCTCGAAGTGGATCGCCGTGCCGTAGGCGAGCGCGGGCGGCGCGACCACGTTCTCGAGCACGCTGGTGAACGACCCCGTGCACTCCCCGCTCTCGGCGGGCCCGACGATCGGGGTGACCGTGACGATTCCGGAGAGGTCGTCGGTGACCGAAGCCGGCACGTCGAACGACGTGTTGCCGGAGGTGGTGTCGACCGAGGCAGGCAGCGGTCCGAAGGCGACGAGCGTCGGCGGGCTCGTGTCGGGATCCGAGAGCACCGTGAAATCGTGCACGCCGCCGAGCAGTTCGATGTCGGAGGGGCCGAGGGTCACGGAGTTCCCGGTCGCATCCGCCACCGTCACGTTGCAGACGGTCCAGGTGCCGGAAGGGGCGTGCAGGGGAATCGCGAGGTCGATCGTGCCGGAGCGGCTCGTCGACGGCGCGAAGCTCGCGGCCGTGGCCACGCTGACGTCGCCCGCGCAGGCGCCTCCGACCGCCGGGCCGACCCGCACCTCGACGGACCGGGCCCCGCTCAGGTCGTCGGCGACCTCGTAGGCGACCGCCAGCGTCGCGGCCGCGGCCGTCACGTCGACCGAGAGCGGGGAGAGCGAGATCGACACCAGGGTGGGCGGGCTCGAGTCGGACACCGCGTGCGCGGAGCCGGCCGGCGGGGCGAGGGCGAGGAGGGCGAGCAGGGGGAGGGCAAACGGGCGACGGTTCATGTCGGGATCTCCGCGTCGTCCCTCCGCGGCTCGGCGGGATGCGCCGGATGCCGGTCGGGCGACTGACCGGGGTTTTAGGCGCGACCGCAGGTCCCGGGCAATCGGGGAATTCCCGGGGAAGGGGCGGACGGAGAGTCAGTGCACGGAGGGGTGGTCGGGGAGACCATGCCCGGGGGCACCGAGCACGGCCCGGCGCGCTCCCTCGACGTCGACGAGCGGCCGCCGCCGCGCGGCGACCTCCTCGGCCGCGAACGGGCCGACCGGCGACGCCTGCTCCCCGAAGGCCCGCACCACCCAGTCGAGGAGGGCCGCGAGCTCGCGGTCGTCGAGCGGTGCCGCGGCCACGTTCGGCAGGCGGACGAGGTAGTCGCGTCCCCCGGGCGTCGCGGCCAGCAGGCCGACCGTGCCCCGGAGCCTCGGGACGAGCCCCGGCGTCTCGCGCCCGTCGGCGAGGTGGCACCCCTGGCAGTGGAGCGCGTAGTTGGTGCGCGCCGACCAGGCGGGGGCCGGCTTCGGCGCGAGCAGCACGGCGAGAGCCGCCGCGGCCGCGGCGCGCGTCGGGCCGCGCATCGTCGGCACGCGTCGCGCGCCTGCGCTCAAGACTCGGACTCGCCCGGCCCGAGCACGATCGCGACCGAGCACAGCACGGCGCGACTCTTCGTGCCGAAGCACCAGAGCATGTCGTTGTTCTTCCACACCATGTAGGGCGGTTTCTCGCCCTCGGTCCGGGTGCACTTGCAGCGCATGCAGAGTCCGGACCCGCAGCAGTCGTTGTACGAGATCAGGTATTCCTTGCCGTCGCCGGGGTGACGGCAGGTGCCGATCCAGGTGATGAGCGACATCTCGGTGCCGGGCGGGCAGGAGTTCTGCGATCCTCCGCAGCAGTTGCAGAGGAAGCCGTCGATCGCGCAGTGGCGCCAGTAGTCGCAGCTCGAGGGATCGCCGGACGCGCCGGGGAGCCCTTCGTCGCCGGGCACGGCGGCCTGCGCCTCTCGCGCGACCGGCAGGAGGGGAAGGGTCGCCGCACCGACGAGCCACGAGCCGAGTCGCGCGAGCGCGCTCCGGCGCGAGACCCCGCGCGCGAGCCCGCGCGTCCAACGCTCGGTCCAGAGGTCGACGCGCGACCTCCCGCCCTTCATCGAGGGCCCCCGTCGCCGCGTGCAGGGCGCTCCGCGGCGGTGGACTCGTCCTCGCCGAAGCCGCGACGGCGCAGCCAGTCCTGGATCGACGCGACGCCGAGTGCGTCGGCCTCGACGAGGCTCTCGAGGTGCTCGCGGCTGTTCACGAGTCCTTTCGAGCGGACGGAGCCGCCCGCGTCAAGGAGGGCCGCCCACGGCAGGCGCGGCACCTTCCACGTCACCCCGAGCTCGGTCGAGAGGACGTAGGGCACGTCGCCGAGGTCGTTCGCCTCGACGAAGCGGCGGTGCTCTTCGGCCGGGCCGTCGCCCGCGAGCACGAGGCGGAGCCGCGATCGCTCCTCGCGCGCGACACGCCGCACGACCGGCAGGAGCGTCTTGCAGACCGGGCAGGTGGGCGAGAGGAAGAAGAGGAGCGTGCCTCGGCCGTCGGCCGAGGGTCCGCCGATCTCCATCGTGCCGCCGTCGAGCAGGGGGGCGTGGACGACCGGGGCCCGGTCGCCCACGGCGGGGCCCCGGCCGATCGAGAGCGCCCCGGCCGGCGCGACGCGCTCGTAGAGGATGCCGAGCTGGCGGGCGAGCGCGACGACGACCGCCGAGAGGCCCGCGACGACGAGCCACAGCAGCACGTTCGAGACGACGAGCGCGTCGTGCGCCGCCGCGGCTCCCGTCGCCTCGGTCACGAGCGGGCCCGCAGGAGAGCGCGCCGCGGCGCGGTCGCGAGGAGGTGCTCGGCGGCCGCGTGCAGGCCCGTCAGCGCCGCGACGCCGCCCGCGATCGTGAGCAGGTCGATCCACCCCG
>JAGWVP010000331.1 GCA_018970825.1 bacterium
TCGCGCTCGACGAGCGGCACGCGGAAGAGCGACTTGCCGCAGGCGGGGCCGGCCACGCACTCCCCCGTGTCGGGGACGTACATCGCGCCGTGGGTCGGGCAGAGCAGGTAGTCGCCCTCGTTGGTGAAGAACTGGTTCTCGACCCAGTCCATCGTCATGGGGACGTGCCGGCACTCGTTCACGAACGCATGCAGCCCGCCCCGGAAGCGCACGACGAAGCACTCGATCTCCCGCCCGTCGCAGGGGAGGACGAACTTCGCGGAGTCGCCGTCGGCGAGTTCCCCCGCGGCGAGAATGCGCAGGCCCGCACCCGCCCCCGGGGCGCCCGATCCCGAATCCACGAACGCGCCTCGTAGCCGAGGGCGGGGCGCGACGCCACGGGGGGAGCCCCGGGGCGGCCTGCAGTTCAGCGTGCGGCCGCCCGCAAGGCCCGCGCGATCGCCCCGAGCGAGGTCGTCTCGATCACGAGGTCGCAATGCGGCGCGTAGGCGGCGAGCGCGCTGTCGCCGGTGTTCCAGCGCGCGTGCGGCTCGGCGACCGCGAAGACGACGCCGCGACATGCGCGGCGCAGCCGGGCGAGCGCGTCCGCGCGGTGCGCGAGCCGGTTGTTGCGGGCGTCGCCCAGCACGAGCAGCACCGTCGACCGGTCGAAGAGCGAGGCGTGCCGACCCTCGATCTCGCACAGCACGCGCCCCAGGTCCGACCTCGCCCACAGGTCGATCTCGCCCTCGGGCGCGACGTGCCCGCCCTCGAAGCCGGCGGGCACCGCGCGGTCGACGTAGACGAAGCGCGAGATGCGGCGGAAGGTCGACTCGGCCGCGCCGACGATCGCGAGCAGGATCTCGGTCGCGCGCGAGACCGAGCCCGACACGTCGCACAGGACGACGAGCGCGGGCCGGCCGGGGCGCCGACCGCGCCGCTCGAGCCGGAACATCGCGCCTCCCCGCCCGATCGACGCCCGGATCGTCCGCCGGACGTCGACCCGCCCCCGGCGCATGCGGCGCGTCCGTCGGGACTCGCGCGCCGCGAACCGCCGCCCGATCTCGCGCGCGAGTTCGCGCGCCGCCTCGTGCTCGTCGGGCGAGAGGTCGGCGAGAGGTCGGCGCAGGAGTTCGCGGGGGTCGGGCCGCTTCCGCGCCGTCGCACCGTCGCGGGCCGCGTCCGCGGCTCCGCGCTCGGAGGAGGTCCGTCGTCCCGACGCGTCGGGACGGGCTCGCTCGCGCGGACGGCCGTCGTCGCGCCGCGCGCCCTCGCGAGGTTCCGCCGCGCGCGACGCGGACGGGGAGGGGCGGTCGGGCTTCGTGCGCGGACGCTCCGCGGGCTCCGCGTCCGGCGGCGGCTTGCCGCCGGCCGGTGAACCCGCGCCGCCGGCGCGCCCGCCGCCGCGACGACTCGACTCGCCGCCCGAGGGCCCGGGGCCGCGTCCGCGGCCCGGTCGCGTCGCGGTTGCCGGTGCCGCGAAGAACGCGTCGAAGGTGCGGTCGAAGACCGGCCGGTCGAGTTCGTCCTTCACGAGCGTCGCCGACAGGCTCTCGCGCAGGGGCACCGGGTCGATGCCGACGAGCGCGACCGCTTCCATCGCGTCGAGCGTCTCCGCGACGGAGATGCGCACGCCGGCCTCGCGCACGCGCTGCACGAACTCCGAGAGTCGCGACCGCAGGACCGTGTCCATGCTCAGGCGTCCGCGTCCGCCGGGTGCTCGTCGTCCGCGGGAAGCAGTCGCGCGGCACCCGGCTCGAAGGTGGCGACGAGCGAGGCCCCGCGCTCGATGGCCGCCCCGTCGAGCGCCCCCTCCGCCGCGGGCAGGAGGGCCGACAGCGCACGACCGTCCGCGGTCCGGAGCAGGCAGCGCAGGCTCGGCCCCTCGAACGCGATCTCCTCGATGCACACGGCGACGCCCGGGGCGCCGGACCCCGCGCGCTCGAGTCGCAGGTGCTCCGGGCGCACCGCGAGGACCGCGTCGTCCCCCGGTGCGAAGCGCGTGCCGGTCTCTCCCGCGGAGACGACGGCGCCGAGCGCCCGGACGCGTGTGCCCCGGGTGTCCACCTGCTCGACGCGCGCCGGCAGCAGGTTCGCGTCTCCGACGAAGGCCGCGACGAACGCGCAGCCCGGCCTCTCGTACACGTCGCGCGGCGTGCCGACCTGGCGCACGCGGCCCCCGCGCATCACGGCGACGCGGTCGGAGAGCGCCAGCGCCTCCTGCCGGTCGTGGGTGACGAGCACGAACGCGACTCCGCTCTCGCGCTGGAGGCGCTTGATCTCGCCCTGCAGCTCGCGCCGGAGTGCCGGGTCGAGCGCCGACAGCGGTTCGTCGAGGAGCAGCGCCCGGGGTCGGTTCACGAGCGCGCGCGCGACCGCGACCCGCTGGCGCTGCCCGCCGGAGAGTTCGTCGGGGCGACGGTCGCCGAGACCCTCGAGCCGGACCGCACGGAGCGCCTCCTCCACCCGGCGTGCGACCTCGGACTCCCCCGCGCCGTGTGCCCTCGGCCCGAAGGCGACGTTGTCGCGGGCGGAGAGGTGCGGGAACAGCGCGTACTGCTGGAAGACGGTGTTCACGTCGCGCCGATGCGGCGGCCGGGAGGTGACGTCCTCGCCGCCGACGAGAACCGTGCCCTCGT
The DNA here is from genome assembly GCA_018970825.1 of bacterium. Classification (GTDB taxonomy): domain Bacteria; phylum Desulfobacterota; class Binatia; order UBA12015; family UBA12015; genus REEB422. The sequence goes on from JAGWVP010000331.1 coordinate 2,619, forward strand.
CGGGAGCCTCGAAGCCCGCGACCATCCGGAGCAGCGTCGTCTTGCCGCAGCCCGACGGCCCGAGCACCGCGAAGAGTTCGCCGGGCCGCACGGCGAGGGACACGCGATCGAGCGCGACGACGTCGCCGAAGCGGCGTACGACTCCTCGCACCTCGACGGCCGCGGCCCCTGCGGACGCGGCCGCGCGCTCCGCGCCCCCGGCCATCGCGGGGATCAAAGCACGACGTCGCGGGCCGCGGAAAGCCGCCCTGCCGGCGCCCACGGCCTCGAGCCCCCGCGCATCGAGGCGACGTGCGAGGGAGCGTCGCTCCCGCGAACTCGGCGAGGCGAGTCAGCGCGCCGCGCGCGGCGTCGGCGAGACCTTCGGTGCGGGGTGCGCCGTCGGGCTCGGCCGCGGTTCCGCGAGATCCCAGGCCGCGATCCGCCCGGCGGTGTCGCCGGACACGAGCAGCCGGCCCGCGAACGCGAGCCCGGTGACCTCGGCGCCGTGCCACAGCAGGCGCTCGACCTGTCGCCCCTCGGAGTCGAGCAGCCGGAGGTCGCCCTCGGCACCGCCGATCGCGATGCGCTCGCGGGCCGCGTCGACCGCGAGCGAGTGGAAGCCGCGGCCGTAGGCGCTCTCCCCGAGCTTGCGACCGGTCCCGGCGTCCCACGTCGCGACGATCCCGCCGCGTGAGGAGGTGACGAGCCGCGGCCGTCCGCGCGGGCCGAGGAAGCCCACGCCCGTGACCGGGCGCCCCGCGGGATCGACCACCGATCGGGCGGTGCCGGTCGCGGCGTCGAAGAGCGTGGTCCCGCCCGCCGACGAGCCGACCGCGACGGTGCGCCCGTCGAGCGAGAAGCCCGCCGCCCAGGCCTCTCGGTCGACCTCGAGGCGGCGCAGTTCCGTGCCGTCCGTCGGGCGCAGCAGGTGCGCGACCGCGTCGCCGCGTGCGACCAGCGCGATCGTGCCGCCGTCGGGCGACCACGCGATCGCCCGCACCGGACCCGCCGGGGAGCGCCACTCGCCGAGCACGCGTCCGTCGTCCATCGAGTGCCGCAGCACGCGCGTCCCGCGTGCGACCAGCGCCTCCCGCCCGTCGGGGCGGATCGCGACCGCGTCGGGCGCCTCGCCTCGCGGTCCCGCGGCCTCGCCGGGAGGGATCGCCTCGGGCGGGGGCGGCGCGAAGCCGAGCACCAGTTTCACCTCGGGGAGTCGCCACTCGCTGGTGCCGCCGTCCTCGGCGGCGACGAGCATCCGGCCCGCGTCGCGGGTCGCGACGATCGCGGCGACCCCGCTGCGGAAGGGCAGCACGCAGCGCGGCAGCCGACGCGCGCCCCGGAGCACGTGCGGATCGAGCGGCTGGCAGCCGTCGACCGGCACGCCGCCCGCACCCGGCGAGCGGCCCGACACCGGCAGGTCGAAATCGACGAGCAGCGGTTCGCCCGGCATTTCGATCTCGAAGCGCGCCTCGACGGAGTCGCCTCCGGGAGCTGGGCCGCGTGCGACGAGGGCGCCGCCCTCGAGCACGAGGTCGAGCCTCTGCCTGCGCTCGCCCGACGCGACGGTCACGCGTCCCGTCACGCCTTCGATCGGCAGCGGGGTGCG
>JAGWVP010000332.1 GCA_018970825.1 bacterium
GCGAGGCCGACATCCCGAACCAGCGCCGCGACGCCGCTTCCACCCCGTAGATCGAGTCGCCCCACTCGACGACGTTCAGGTAGACCTCGAGGATCCTGCGCTTGCCCCAGAGAAGCTCGAGCAGGCCGGTGAACCACGCCTCGAGCCCCTTGCGGAGCCAGGTGCGACCCGGCCACAGGAAGACGTTGCGGGCGCACTGCATGCTGATCGTGCTCGCTCCGCGCAGCCTCCGGCCACCCTGTCGCTCGTTCCAGTCGCGCGCCCTCCTCGCGGCCGCGAGGTCGATGCCGTGGTGGCGCAGGAAACCCGCGTCCTCGCCGGCCACGACCGCGCGCACCATCGCGGGCGAGACGTGCCCGAGCGGCACCGGGGTCGCGTCGATCGCGGTCGGCAGGCCATCCCCGCGCCGGGCGAGCGCGCGCAGCACCATGAGCGGCGTGAAGGGCGGGTCGACGAACCGGTAGACGGCGACCCACGCGACCGACGCGACGACGAAGACCCCCGCGACGCGCAGGGCCGAGCGTCCGAGCCGCACGGCCACCGACGGCCGCCCAGGCTCGCCGGACGCTGCTCTCTCCCGGGGCTCGGCCGCCCCGCTCAGGGGCAGCCGCCGATCGCGAAGAGCTTGCCCTGCCGGGTCGCCGCGTACAGGCGAGCGCGGGCGAGCACGGGCGCCGACTGGAAGTCGTCGCCGGTGTCCACCCTCCACATCTCCGTCCCGTCGGGCCGCAGGCCGTGGATCGTGTAGCGCCCGACGTAGAAGACGTTGCCGTCGCCGTCGATCACCGGCGGACGGTTGCGCATCTGCGACTTGGGTACCTCGATGCGCCATACCCGGGCACCGGTCGCGAGGTCGGCCGCGTAGAGCGCACCGTTGAAGCCGCGCGCGGCACCGAAGTAGATCCGGCCGTTGGCGACGTCGATCGCCGGCGGCGACGTGAGGATCTCGCCCTTGTCCGGGGTCGCGAGGATCGAGACGGCCGCGCTCTCGGCCCCGGAGCCGGGGGCGACGATCGGGTCCACCGCGATCACGCCCTCGTCGCCGCCGAAGTAGATGCGGCCGGTCGACGGGTTCACGACCGGGGAGTAGTTCGCGCCGCGCAGCCCGTTGCGACGCTCCTCCATCCGGACTCGCCACTTCTCCTCGCCGGTGCTCGCGTCGTAGGCGATCAGGTCTCGCCCGCCGGCCGAGACGTAGAGCCGGGTCCCGGTCGGGTCGAGCGCGGGCGAGACGTTCTTGATGCCGTCGCCGACCGGATTGTGACACCATTTCACGTGGCGCTCGGGTCCCGGGCACATCGCCATGATCGTCCCGGCGCTGAGCGAGTCGGAGCCCATGTAGACGAGGCCCTCGGGGCTCACGACCGGGGAGGTCGAGATGTCGCCGTCGGTGCAGACCTTCTGCCGCCACAGGACCTCGGGCGCGACGCCGGGGGTCGTCGCCGGCAGCTTCATGTTCCACATGTCGTTGTCGCGCGTACCGACGTAGATCGAGTCGTCGTTGCCGAGTGCGGGCGCCGAGCGGTCGGGCAACTTGCCGCGGTTCTCGGTCGCGCACCACAGCTGGCTCCCGTCGCGGGGGGAGAACGCGCACACGGGGTACTTGGCGCTCGCGACGTAGAGCACGCCGTCGGACTCGGCGGGCAGCGGTCGACCCACCGCCGGCTGGCTCAGGACCGGTCCGCGGACCTTCGACTGCCAGAGGACGCGGTCGCAGGTCGGGCCGCGCAGCGCCGACTTTCCGGTGTGCTGCGGGTCGCGCTGGAAGTTCGCCCACTCGGCGTCGACCGGCCCGGGCGTCCCGGAAAAGGCCGGGCAGGTACCGTCGGCCTCGAGGCAGACGTCGACCTGCAGTTCGTTCGAGCAGCGCAGGGCCGCGTGCGCCCCGCGCGCGACCGGGGGGAGAAGCGGGACGAGCGAGAGCAGGAGCGCGATCGCCCGTCGGGCCGGCTTCGAGGGAGCGTTCGGTCGGGGGTCGTGCATGGGTTCTTCTCCGCGGGGGCCCGGGCCGCTCAGCAGCCGCCGATCGCCACGACACGCCCCTGGCGATTGCCGACGTAGAGACGGTTGCGGCCGATCACGGGTGACGAGGTGTAGCCGGCGGGGTCTTCCTTGCGCCAGCGCTCGCGTCCGTCCTTCGTCCACGAGATCAGTTGGCGGCCGGCCGCCAGGTAGACGTTGCCGTCGCCGTCGACGACGGGCGGCGTGTTGCGCATGTTCGCGAGACCGACCGGCGTCGACCACAGGAGCCGGCCCGAGAGGTCGATCGCGTAGAACGTCCCCCGGTTGCGATTGGAGGCACCGAGGTAGATCCGGTCGTTCTCGACGTCGATCGCAGGCGGGGAGGCCATCACCTCCCCGGACCCGCCCCGCGTGCCGAAGAGCAGCCTCGCGGTCGGGTTCCGGCCCGGGGCCGTCGGCGGGTCGACCGCCCACACGCCCGCGTCGAAGCCCAGGTAGACGCGCCCGGTGAGGGGGTTCACGACCGGCGTGAAGTTCCAGAGGCGGGCGCCGTTGCGGGTGGTCTCCACCCGGATCGACCAGAGCGGCGTGCCGACCGCCGCGTCGAACGCGCGCAACTCGATGCCGTTCAGCGTGTAGTAGACGACCGACTGGTCCGGCGAGAGCGCCGGCGACACCGTCTTGATGCCGCCGCCGACCGGGTTGATGCACCAGCGGATCTGGCCCGAGTCGCCGGGGCACATCGCGAGGATCGTACCGGCACTGAGCGAGTCCGACCCCGCGTAGACCGTTCCGTCGTCGGCGATGTTCGGCGGCGTCGAGACGTCGCCGTCGGTGCAGACCTTCTGCCGCCAGGGCACGCTCGCGACTCCCTGCAGCGGATCGGCGTCGATCGCCCACAGGTCGTTGTCGCGGGTGCCGACGTAGAGCCGCTTGCCGTTGCCGATCGCGGGAGCCGAGTGGTCGGGAAGCTTGCCGATGTCGGTCGTGTCGCACCAGCGCACCATCCCGTTGGCGGGGTCGAGCGCGCACACCGGGTACTTCGCCGTCGCGACGTAGACGACGCCGTCGGTACCACCCGGCATCGGCGGCCCGATCGTCGGGGCCGCGAACATCGGGCCGCGCAGCTTTCGGGTCCAGAGCTCCTTCGCGCACGACGGCCCGAGCCACCGGGTCCGACCGGTGTGCTGCTGGTCGTGCTGGAAGACCGGCCACTCCGAGTTCGACGGCCCGGTGCGAGTCGTGACCGCGGGGCAGACCGGGTTCTGGCCGAGGCAGGGGTCGAGCTGCTGCTCGTAGGAGCAGCGACGAGCCGCGACTTCGGGAACCTGCACGAACGCGCCCAGGGCGAACAGGGCACCCGCGACGAGGCGGGCCGGCCACCGGCTGCGTCCATGGCGGGTGCCCGCCCGCTCGATGTGTCTCTGGTTCATGGGAGCCCGTCGCCCCGGGACGACCCCGCGGGCCGCGGTACGGCTCGCGAGGTCCGCATCGCCGGCCCTCGGACCGGGATTGCCCCGCAGGAGAGGGAAGATTGCCGGGACCGCGGCCGGTCGGCAAGCACGATTCCGCTCGTGCGCCGCGCCTTTTCCGGTTGCGAAGGCAGGGGGCGGCTCCCGGTCCGCTCGGCCCCGGGGCAGACCACCGGTCAGCCGGGCGTCCGGCCCGGGTTCCCGTTCCGGCCCCGCGGCCCGGGTCCCGCGGCGGCATCGCCCTCCCGGGCCGGGAGGCCGCCTGCCGGAAACCGCCCCCGGGGCGCGCAACGGCCCGCCGGCGGGCGAGAGGTCCCGTTCGAGGGTCGCCTCGACGTTCGGCGACCCCGATGGCAAGGAGCCCCGATGCGCGACGACGACCTCCCCGTGCTGATCGGCTCGGGACAGATCACCTCGAGGGACACCGACCCCGCCTCCGCCCCCGAGCCGATGGAATTGATGGCCGAGGCGGCGCGGCGGGCCGCCGCCGGAGCGGGACTCGACGCGGACGCGCTCGCGGGTCTCGACCGCGTCGCGGTCGTGAACCTGCTCAGCTGGCGCTACGGCAACGCGCCACGCGCGCTCGCGACGCGGCTCGGCGCGACCCCGCGCGACGAGATCTACACGACGATCGGCGGCAACACGCCGCAGTCGCTCGTGAACCGCACGGCCGCCGACGTCGCCGCGGGGCGCGTCGAGCTCGCGCTCGTCGCGGGGGCCGAGGCGATGGCGACGCTGCGACGCGCGCAGAAGGCGAAGATCCGG
>JAGWVP010000333.1 GCA_018970825.1 bacterium
CCGCGCGACCATCTTGGGGCTATCGGGCGGCCCCGGGGCCGTCAATCCGCCGATTCCCCCCTCGCATGCACGGCCACCTCCGGCCCGCACGGCGCGCAGGTCGGAGGTGGTCTCGGGCCGGTCAGGGCACGTAGCCGAGAGCGCGCAGTCGCTCGACGTCGTCGGGAGCGACCTCGGCGGAGCCGCCCGCGGGCGTCCGCTCCCGCCATGCGGCGATCTCGTCGGCGAGCCGAGTCGCATCCCCCGGCCGATCGAGGGCGAGGTTCGAAAGCTCGGCGGGATCGCGCTCGAGATCGTAGAGTTCGCGCGTTCCCTCCGCGGGAGCCTCGATGTACTTCCAGCGGCCGGAGCGCACGCCGAGCTTCTCGCCGGAGATCTCGAAGCCGCGCAGCCGCTGGCGCTTGTAGACGCGCCGCTGCAGGAACGCCGGGCGCGGGTCGAGCGGTGCGCCCTCGACCAGCGTCGGCGCGAAACTCGTTCCCTGGCGGGCGGGAAGAGCGCCCCCGACGCCGAGCAGGTCGAGGATGGTCGGAGCCAGGTCGACGAGCGACACCGGGTCCGGGATCCGTCGCCCGCCCGCGACCCGTCCCGGCCATCGGACGAGGAGCGGGACCCGCACGGCCTCGTCGTAGATCATCATTCCGTGGGTCATCCAGCCGTGCTGCATGAGCCCCTCGCCGTGGTCGCCGACCACGACGACCAGCGTGTCGTCGAGCAGCCCGGCCGCGGACAGGCGCTCGAGGAGCGCACCCAGCTGGGCGTCGGCGTAGTGGATCTCGCCGTCGTACGCGGCGATCTCCCGGTCGAGTTCGGAAGGCGCTTCTCCCTGCGGCGGGAAGAGGCGCGCATGGTCCGGCGGCGGTGCATAGGGGTTGTGCGCGTCGAACAGGTGCAGGAACACGAAGAACGGTCGAGTCGTCCTGCGGGCGGGGTCGAGCCAGCCGCCGCGCTCGAGCCAGCCGACCGCGCGGTCGCGCGTCTGCTCGCCGCGTCGGCAGAACGACTCGTCGTCCCCGTCGCCGGCCGTCCAGCCCTTGCAGGCGACGCCCGCGAAGTCGTCGTCCCATTCCTCGAAGCCGCGCGCGATGCCGAACTTGCGGTGGAGGACGAAGGAACTCGCGAAGCCCGCCGTCCGCCATCCCGCCGCCGCGAGGGCCTCCGCGAGGGTGGGCGCCGTCGGGGGCAGCGGGAGACCGTTCTTCAGCACGCCGTGCGTGCGCGGGAAGAGCGCGGTGAACATCGACGAGTGGGACGGCATCGTGCTCGGCATCGGGGTGTAGGCCGCGTCGAAGCGGACTGCGGACGGCAGCAGCGCCGCCAGGTGGGGCGTGGTCGGCCGGGAGTATCCCCATGCCGAGAGGTGGTCCGCCCGCGTGGTGTCGAGCGAGACGAGGAGCAGGTTGGCCCGCGCGGTGGGCACCGCCCGCCGTCCCGCCGCGAGCGGCTCGCGGCCGAGGTCGCGACGCAGGCCGGCCCAGAGCGCGAACCCCGCGGCGAGCGCGAGGCCCGCGCGGAGCGCGATGGAGGACCGCCGCGGCGCAGGTCCCGCCTCCGGTCGCGCGTTGCCGGCCGTTCCCGCCCCGTCGCTCGAATCCGACTCGCCGCCCATCGTGTCGAACGCGGGTCGACCGCGCCCTCTCCCGGGCTATCGGGCGCGGTCCCCGGGGTCAACGTGCGCGGACGGGCGGTGATTCGCGGCTTGCGGGTGCGAGCACCCGTTTGCCACAACGAAGGCCACATGGGTCGATCGCTCTCCATGCGTCGTCCCCGTGCCGATCGCGTGAACACGTCCAGTGCGAGTTTTTCCGCAGTCGTGATCGCGACCGCCGCGGTGTTCGCCGCCTCCCGGTCGCGAGCCTCCGGCCCGGGGCCGTCGCCGGTCGCCTCGCCGCGCGTCGCCGCAGCACCCGGCGCTCCCGGCCCGACGCCGTCGACGACCGACTCCGCCGCGGAGCGACCGTGGTCGGTCCAGCTCCACGTCCACGGTTCCTTCAGCGAGGGCGTCGGCAGCATGGACTCCCACAGCTGGGAGGCGAAGGACGTGGGTGCCGACGCGATCTGGTGGAGCGACCACGACTTCCGGGTCGGATCCTATCGCCACCCTGCCACCTTCGGCTTCGAGGACTGGACCGAGCCGCTCGACCGCGGGGAGCCGTGGCGCGAGGTCGAGTGGCTTCCGCGCGGCCGTGCCGACGAGCGCGACGAGGACGCGGGCCCTCCCGGCAAGGGGGTGCGTCGCGTCCCGATCCGCTCGCTCGACGGCGGCGACGGCGCGATCGTCGCCGAACGCGCGGACGAGGGCGCTCGATCCTTCCGGGTGAAGGCGACGGGGCACACCCCCGAATTCGCCGGGCACCTCTATGCGCTCAAGGCGAGCCGCGCCCTGTTCAAGCGGCCGCTCGCGTCCCGGATCGCGGTCGCGCTGTCGGTCTTCCCCGAGAACGCGGGCCCGGATGCGCGGGCGGTCGTGGAGATCGGGCTCTCGGAGCACGCGCCGAGGGGCGGGCTCCCGATGCAGGGACACTCGCTGCGCTACGTGCTCGGGGAAGCGGCCTTTCCCGCCCGCCGCTTCGGCAACTCCGCGGAGATCGGCGTCGCCGTCGAGACGGGTCGCTGGAACCGCGTCGTGCTGAAGGTCACCGAGGACGTCGTCGCCGCGTTTCCCGAGGTGCGGGGAGAGGACAACTCGATGGCCTCGATCGCGATCGGGGTCGAATCCCGCGCGGACGCCGAGGCGAGCGCGCTCTTCGACCGGTTTCGCATCGAGCAGGCCCTCTCGGGCCGCGCCGCGTGGGCGCGGCAGGCGGCATTGATCGGGGAAGTCGCGGGCGACTACCCGGGCCTCGTCGAGTTGCAGGGGTCGGAGGTCTCCTACGCATCCCACCACCTCAACGAGTTCACGGTCGACACCGGCCCGCTCGACTACGACGGGATCCTCGCCGAGGTCGGCAGGCGTCGCGCCCGCGACCCGTCGATCGACGCGGGGGGCGAGGTCGCGCGCATCGTCGTCGACCGGGTCCACGCCGCCGGCGGGCTCGTTTCCTACAACCACATGTACGGCGCACCGATGGCGGGTCGCGAGCGGCTCGTCGAGCGCGACGAGGTTCTCGCGGATCTCGTCCGCAACCGGCTGTTCGGCGCCGACATCCTCGAGGTCGGGTACCGCGATCGCGGCGGCCACGACCTCGCCGACCATGTCGGCGTCTGGGACGACCTCGCCGACCACGGCCTGTTCCCGGTCGGCGTCGGCGTGAGCGACTCGCACGGCGGCGGGCGCCAGCGCTGGCGCGGCAACCCGAACAACTTCGTCACCTGGATCCTCGCGCCCGCCCCGACCAAGGCGGACCTGCTCGAAGGCCTGCGCGCGGGGCGGGCCTTCTTCGGCGACCGGACCCTGTTCGACGGCTCGATCGACCTGTCCGACGATCACGGTTTCCGCATGGGGCAACTGGTGGTCACGGACCGGCCGCGTGCCGAGGTGAAGATCACGGTGCGCGGGCTCGCCGCGGGCGACGTGATCCGCGTGGTCTGCGGAGACGCCCGGTCCGCGCTGCCCGTGAGCGGCGCCGAGTTCGTCGAGAGCCGTGCGGTCGAGCCGTCGGCGGACGGGCCGACCGTGTTCCGCATCGAGGCCGAGGACGCGCGCCGCACGGCGAAGGTGCTGAGCAACCCGATCGTGTACCTGCGCTCGGTGCCCCGAGGCGGCCTCGCGCCCGCGCGCGGCGGTTTCGACGTCGGAGGCCTGGTCGCGCGGAGCCTGCCGCGATTCCATCTCGAGGCCGTCGCGCCGGTCGAGGGCGGCGTCGCCCTGCGCGGGCGCGCGGAGGGCGCACGCATCGAGATCGACGCCGTCGGGTTCGGCGTCCCGGCCTCGGTCGAGTCCGAGGGAGGGATCGTCGGCCGCTGGGAATGGCGTCCGCCGCTGCTCGTGGTCGACGATCTGCGGGGCGAGGGGCGGATCTTCGTGCGCAGGGCCGCGCCCGGCGCTCCTGCGCCGCCGCCCGGGCCTCGCCCGATCGCGAGCGCCCCGGGGACCGGGCGGGCGCGGAGCGGGCACGGGCCGGTCGTCGCGCGTCCGGCCACGGCGAGGCGTCGATGAACCCCCACGTGGATCGTCCCCCGCCGAGGCCGGTGAAGCTCAGCTGGCGCGACCTCGCCCTCATTCCGGGCAACGCCCGCTTCGCGCTCGACCTGCTG
>JAGWVP010000334.1 GCA_018970825.1 bacterium
GCTTCCGCCTGCCGCGCGATCCGCCGTCGTGACGGCCCTGCTCGATCTGCGCAGCCGCGCAAGGGGCCTCCCCCTGCGCGACGAGTTCGGGAGCGGGCGTCGCTCTTCGATCGAAGCGAGTGCGCTCCTCGAACGGGGAAGCCCGGACGAGGCCCACGCGGCTGCGCGTCTCGGGCACCGCGCGGTGAAACTCAAGGCGGACCGGGACGGAGAGTCGACCGTCGCCCGGGTGCGGGGGATCCTCCGCGAACTGCCCGACCTCGAGATCCGCGTCGACGCGAACGGCGCATGGGGTCGCGCGGAGGCCTGCCGGGTGGCGGCGGATCTGCGGGGGCTTCGCGGCTGGATCGAACAGCCGGTGGCGCGCGGGGACGTCGAAGGACTGGCCATCGTCCGGCGATCCGGCGGGACCCCGGTCGCCGCCGACGAGAGCGTGGTCGACCTCGCGTCCACGGCGGCGCTCCTCGAGGCGGTCGCCGCCGACGTGATCGTCCTGAAGCTCTCGCAGGTCGGCGGTCCGATCGTCGCGTCTCGAATCGCCGCGATGGCCGCGGGCGCGGGCGTGCAGTCCGTCGTGACGACCGGATTCGACGCGGGGGTCGCCACCGCCGCCGCTCTCCACCTCGCGGCGTCCATCGAGGGACCACTTCCGGCCTGCGGGCTCGCGACCGCGCACGTCCTCGCGAGCGATCTCCTGCGGGTGCCGCTCGACTCGGGTGCCAGGATGCGGCTTCCCGGCGGACCCGGGATCGGCGTGCGACTCGATGCGGACCTGCTCGAGCGGCACCGGGTCGAACGGCCGTGATCGTCCCCGACCTTCTCCGCCAGTCGGCCGTCCGCGCGCCCGACGATCTCGCGCTGGTCGTGCCCGGCCGCGAGCCGCTCACCTACGGAGCCCTCGACGCCGCGGTCGACGATCTCGCGACATCCCTCGCGACGGCGGGCATCCGGGCGGGCGACCGGGTGGTCGCGCCGCTCGGGGCGACGGCCGAAGGCGTGGCCTTGCTCCATGCATCGGCACGGGTCGGTGCGGTCTTCGTTCCGGTCGATCCGCGGGCGCCGGCCCCCGAAATCCTGCGTGCCCTCTCTCTCTCGGGTGCGCGGTGGATCGCGGTCGGTCGGGACGGGGGAGGGGAGGTCGGATCCCTCCGCGACGGCGTGGGGCGCGTCGTCGTCCCGCCGATCGATGACGGAGGCGAGCTGCAGGCACGCTCGCGTCTCCGCGGGGCCGGTGCCGAGCCCCCGACGACCGATCTCGCGCAGCCGCGGGTCGTCGTCTTCACCTCCGGAACGACGGGGATCCCTCGACCGGTCGTCCTGACGGGCGCCAACCTGCTCGCGAGTGCACGCGCCAACGCGGAGCGACTCGGGCACGACCGCGGGGATCGATGGCTCTCGGCCCTTCCGCTGCACCACGTCGGCGGCCTCTCGGTCGCGATCCGCAGTGCGGTCTTCGGGGCCTGCGCGGAGATCCACCCGCGCTTCGAGGCGCGCGCGTTCGCCGACGCGATCGCGAGCGGACGCGTGACGCTCGCCTCGCTCGTCCCGACGACGCTCGCGCGCGTGCTCGACGCGATGGAGGGCCGCCGCGCTCCGTCGGCGCTGCGCGCGGTCCTGCTCGGGGGGGCAGCCGCCCCGGCCGGGCTTCTCGCCCGAGCACTCGCCGCGGGTTTCCCGGTCGCACCGACCTACGGTCTCACCGAAGCCGCTTCGCAGGTCGCGACGGCTCGCCCCGGGGACCCCTGCATCCCGGCGGGTCGCGTGGGAACGCCGGTCGGCGCGTCCCGCGTGCGCATCGCGAGGCGGGACGGCAGCGATGCCTCCCCGGGCGAGGAGGGCGAGATCGAGGTGGCGGGACCCACGGTCTCCCCGGGCTGGCTCGCCGAGGACGGATCCATCCGCGCCTTCGACCGGGAGGGTTGGCTTCGCACGGGCGACCTGGGCTCGGTCGACGGGTCCGGCAACCTGCTCGTCCTCGGTCGTCGCGACGACGTGATCGTCACGGGCGGCGAGAACGTGTCGCCCGACGAGGTCGAGGCGGTCCTGCTCGATCATCCCGCGATTGCCGAGGCGGGCGTCGCGGGCGTACCGGACCCGGAGTGGGGCCAGCTGGTCGCGGCCTGGATCGTGCCGCGCGGAACTCCGCCGAGTCTCGAGGACGTGCGCGACGCCTGTCGTGCGCGCCTCTCGCCGCCGAAACTCCCGCGGCGACTCTACGTCGTCGAGTCCCTCCCGCGGACCGCGATCGGCAAGCTTCGCCGATCGCGGCTCCGCGAGAAGGTGGTCAGCCGCCCCGGTTGACCGACTCGACGAACGGGCGGCAGGGCTGGCCGCGCAGCACGCCGCACTCCGGACGGGACTCGGGAACCTCGAGGCTGCCCGGAGGAAGGATCGGCATCACGATCGAAGATGCATGCTCGCCGCCGCGGCCGACCCGATAGAGGGCGGTGCCGCCCGGCGGGACGGGGTTGTCGAAGTACCATAGCGGCAGGTCGCGGCCCGGGTTGTTCACCTGCACGCGCAGGCGGGAGCCGGCCCGCAGCGCATGCGCGACGCTGAACACCGGGACGCGCACGAGCGTCATCCCGTTTGCGGGCAGGGCCTCGTAGTCGCCCTCGGCGAAGAGCAGGCGCAGGACCCAGGGGTCGGACCCCTGCTCGTCGACCTTGCGGTAGCCGGCCAACTGGATGCCGTTCTGGATGCGGATCTCCTGGCCGTCGGGCGTGACCTCGGAGAGGACCACCTCGAGGGGCGCATCCCCCGCGTCGGTCGAGACCCAGAGGTCGACCCAGCCGGAACCGGCGAGGACCCGGGTCTCGGGCAGCGGGTCGGTCAGGTAGGAAAGACCCTTGCCGTCGGGCGCCCGCGTCCAGTCGAAGTCGAGCGTCGGGGCGGGGCGGATGAAGTCGTAGGCGCCGTTCGACGCGTACCCGATCGGCCCTGCTGCGGCGTCGAATTCGAACGCGTCGGCCGCGTCCCCCGCCGGCTGCGATTCCGAGAGCGACTCGTTGCCGTCGAACCACAACGTCCACGGTCTCACGTCCCGGGGTGGCCACGAGTCGTAGGTCGCCGAGTAGCGGTGGATCGGCGCACCGGCCACGCCCTCGCCGCCACCGGACTCGAAGAGCACGGTGACGGGCGCATCGGCCTCGAATCGCGCGCGCGCGGCGTCGACCTGGCTGTCGGCGAGGTCGAGGAAGCGGTCGGGCTCGAGCTGGAGCGGCGCGCCGTAGTTGCCGACCATCTCGCCCGGGAGGGCGAGCCGCACGGCCGGGTTCACGTGCGGCACGCTCCGGTCGACGTAGATCGACAGGAACTCGAACCAGTGGCTCAGGTGATAGGCCTGGTAGCCGTCGGGGTGATGACCGTTGAAGACGTAGAAGTGCTTCGACGGCGCGCGATCGAAGTGGTCGAGCATGCCCGCGAAGCGCGGTCCGGTCTGCTCGTCCTGCCAGGCACTCGTGAGCAGGACCGGGCACTCGATCTCGCGCACAAGCTTCGAGAGGTCGCGCGTGTCGGCGTCCGCGGGCCGCCGCTGCAGGGAGCTCACGAATTTCTCGAACGGAATGCTCTGGGCTCGCAGCGTCTGGTTCTGTTCGCAGACCGCGTCACCGGCCTTGATGCGGTCGGCCGTCCAGCCCTGGCCTCCCGGAGCCGACTCGCGGTCGCGCTGCGCGAGCCACTGCTTCGTGAATCCGGAGTTGTAGATCCCGCCCGGCCACGACATCTGCCAGGAGTCCTCGATGACCGACATCGCGGTGATGCCGGCGAGGTGCGGTGGGCGCGTGGAAGCGATGTAGAGCTGCGAGTTGCCCGCGTAGGACAGGCCGACCATGCCGACCACGCCGTTCTTCACCCAGGGTTGGCGCGCGACGATCTCGATCGCGTCGTACCCGTCGGCCTGCTGCGCCGGGTTGAAGAAGTCGAAGGTGCCGCCCGAGCAGCCGGTGCCGCGCACGTTGATGCCGACGGTCGCGAAGCCGAAGGCGCCCGCGATCATGGACCCGGGCTGCGGGCTCTTCGGGTTCGACGGATCGTAGCCGGAGATCTCGAGCACGGTCGGGTAGGGCGGCTCGCCGTAGAGGCGCGGATCCGGGAAGCGGACCATCGCGGACAGCGTCGTGCCGTCGCGCATCGTGATGTAGTTGAATCCTTCCTCGAAGACGTGGCCGTCGATCGGCTTGCC
>JAGWVP010000335.1 GCA_018970825.1 bacterium
GTGCGCCCATCGTGCCGCTTTCGAACGTCGTCGCCTACGTGAACTTCGACATCGTCGGCGCGGCTCCGGTGCGCGGCTTCCGGCGCAACACGGTGCTGGTCGGCCTCGACACGAGCCCCGACCTGCCCGACCTCGTCGCCCGCGTGACCGCGGGCGACCCGCTCGGCGTGGCACCGCTCTCGAACATCTTCGGCCAGGAGCGCAGCGACCACGCGGTCTTCGCGAACAGGGGCGTGCCGGTGCTGTTCTTCTCGGACGCAACCGGCGGCTGCTACCACACGGCGGGCGACGACGCAGAGATCGTGCACGACGCGAAGATCCTGCGCTCGGCGTGGATGGGGACGCGCTTCGTCCGGGCACTCGCGGACGGCGAGGGGCGGCCGCGCTACTCCGCACCCGCGCTGCCGCTCTACCGAGACGCGGTCTCGCTGCGCGACCTGGTCCGCCGCGCGTCGTGCGAGCTCGGCGAGAGCGGGCTCGGTCCGCGGGACGTCGCGACCTACGAGAGCGCGCTCGCGACCCTGGACGCGATCGTCGGGCGCGGGGAGAGCGCATTCTCCGGCGACGACTCGGTCGCCGTCGCGCAGACGGCGCTCGGGCTCGTGAGCACGCTGAGCTTGCTTCCGTGCCAACGGAATTGACGAGGAGACCGACGAGGAGGCCGAGGCTCGTGGCGATCACCGAAGGACCCTCCCGCTTCTGGACGAACTGGCTCGTCCTCGCGTCGCTCGCCGTGGCGGCGTTCGGTCTCGTGCTGGTCGGCGCGCCGACGCTCGCCCGGCGGGGCTTCTCCCTGCTCGTGTACTTCGATCCCCTGCGCGTCGAAGGGTTCGGCCCCGAGGCCACCCGCTACGTCGACCTCTCCACCGCGGTGATCGGTGGCGTGATGGTCGGCTGGGGCGTGGCGCTCGCGGCCGTCAGCAGGCGGCTCGTGTCGCGCGGCTCGCGGTTCGGCTGGAACGTCGTCGCGGGCTCGCTGGCGGCCTGGTTCGTCCCCGACACGCTCTACTCGCTCTGGTCCGGGTTCTGGCCGAACGCGGTGCTGAACCTCTCGTTCGCGACGCTCTTCGCGCTGCCGCTCGCGGCCCTCCGCGCGGCGATGCGGGACGACGACTGAAGCGGCGAGAACGGCCGCCGCGATCGCTCGGGCGGGGGGCGGCCCCGGGAGCCCACGTCGAAGGGGCCTCAGGACTCGATCGACCGTTCGATGTCGGCGATCCGACGGTAGAGGCGCAAGCCGTCGAGCGTCAGGAAGCCATGATGCCGGTAGAAGCCGGCGGCGTTCGCATCGACCGCGTCCACGACCAGGGCGCGTGCACCGTAATGGCGGGCACCGGCGACCGCGCGGGCCAGCGCATCGCGGAGCAGGTCGGCGCCGAGCCCGCTGCCGTGCTCGGACCGGTCGAGCGCGAAGCGGGCGAGAAGCAGCACGGGCACGGGATCGGGCTGACCCCGCCCGAGTCTCGACGTCGCAGAAATCCGGTCGATGCTGCCCATGGCGAGCGAGTAGTATCCGACCACGGTGTCGGAACGACACAGCACCCTGGTGGCAGCGGTGCCTGCCACCGCTGCGGCACCTGCAACCCGAACGATCCAGTCGTCGAGAATCGCGACTCCGCTGTCGAAGTTCTCGACCAGGTGGCGGCCCGGGTCGAACAGCGCGACCGGCCGCAGCGGGGAATCGGTCACGCCGGTGGGATGCGGCTCGGTCGTTTGAACAGTCGTACCAGGGCGGGAACTCTCTCGGCGGGTTCGTCGAGCGCGGCCACGAAGTCGCGAAACGCCCGGTCGGTCACGGTGATCATGTTCGCCCGCTGCATCACCTCGTGTGCGTGCTCGACGGCGATCGAGAGAACGAAACCCGAAACGCTCTGGCCGGTGATCGCAGCGGCCTGGCGCAGCGCCCGCTCTTGTTCGGGCGCGAGCCGAAAGTTCAGTCGACCCGTGAGACTCTCGGTCATGTACGTACCATATACGTACGTTAGGCTCGTGGGCAACCCTGGCCCTCCCGTCGGCTCGATCGCTGGTCAGCCCGTCGAGGTTCCGCGGAGCTCGTCGGCGCCCCCGCGGGGATGGCCCGGCGGCGCGAAGCGCCCCGGGAGGAGCAGCCCGAGCGTTCGTCGCGGGGACGCGATCTCGCGCAGCACGCAGGCGTTGAAGCGCAGGAAGAAACCGCCGCGGTCGAAGCGTCGGCGGGCCTCACGCACCACCTCCGGCAGGCGGCGGCCGCGCAGGCCGGTCACGTCCATCCAGGCGGCCACCTGCAACAGCCCCGCCGTCGCGCCGAGGTCCCAGCGGGGCAGGAGCTGCATGTGGAAGTCGATCGCCTGCATCGCCGGCTCGATGCGGTCGAGATCCCAGCCACGCTCCTGCAGGAAGTCCCGAAGCGCCCGCGACCCGGCGAAGGTGAAGGCGTGGGCGGGGTCGCGCCGGGGCGAAACCATGCCGAGGTCGTGGAAGAGGCAGGCGAGGGCGAGCTGTTCGCGGTCGAACCGGTGGTCGAACCGCTCCGCCCAGCCCACCGCGAGAAGGTGAGTGCGCAGCGTGTGGTTCCAGAGCGGGTCGTCGAAGGCCGAGCGCACGAGCGCCGCGGCTTCCGTCACCGTCGCGGAGTCGGGCATCCGAGCCTCGCTCGCGAGGCGCGCGGGCGTCGCTTCGTTCTTCGTCGGCTCGCGGGTCGCCATCGTCCCGTCGAATTGGCTACCGGAGCCTTTGACATAGGTCAAACCTATGTCGTAAGAAGGGCCATGCCGCACGATCCCGGCCACGAGAAGAGACTCGCCGAGTCCTCGGTGGTGCTTCCGCCCGCCCTGCCGCCCTTCGGCCAATATGTCCCCTCGGTCCTGCACGACTCCCGGCTGTGGGTCGGCGGGCACTTCGGCACCCGTCCCGACGGTTCGATCCACGTCGGGCGCTGCGGGCAGGACGTGTCGGTCTCCGATGCCCGCGAGGCGGCGCGATCGGCGGCGATCAACCTGCTCGCGACCGTCCGCGAGGCGCTCGGCTCCCTCGACCGGGTCGTGCAGGTCGCGCAGGTCTACGGGGTCGTGAACGCGACGCCCGACTTCACCGACCACACGTCGGTGATCGACGCGGCGTCGGACGTCCTCGTCGAGGTGTTCGGCGAGGCCGGGCGTCACGCGCGCCTCGCCGTGGGCGTCTCGTCGCTTCCCGCGAACCTCGTCCTCGAGATCCAGGCGACGCTGGTCGTCGCACCCTGAGTCCGCGCGCGACCGGGAAGTGCCGACGATGACCGAGCGTCCCGTCCTCGACTTCGAGTTCGGCGGGCGCCTCTGCCTCGACTTCACCTGGACGCTCCGCTTCCGGGCCGTTCATCCGACGGAGATGCTGGTTGCGCCCCGCGATCTCTCCGCGTGGCTGCGACGGGCCGGCCTGCCTGCGTCGGCCGCCACGGCCGAGCGCGACCTCGAGCGGGCCCGGACCTTGCGAGAGGCCGTCTACCGCGCGGCAAGCGCAACCACGGAGGGGCGCCGCATCGATGCACACGATCGCGAGATCCTGAACCGCTTCGCGGCGGCGTCGCCGCCTGCGCCCTCGCTCGGACCCGACGGCCGCCTCCGTCTCGTCGCGCCTGCCGGGCGAGAGATCACGGCCGCGCTCGCGGCGATCGCGCGCGACGCGATCGAGCTCCTGGCGGCGGGCGACGGGCGACTGCGGCGCTGCGAGGGGCCGCGGTGCAGCCTTCTGTTCCAGGACGGATCGCGTCCGGGCACGCGGCGCTGGTGCTCGACGGCCCGCTGCGGCAACCGGGTCAACACCCGGAGCTACCGGGCCCGCCGCAAGGAGGGCACCGACGATGCCTGACGATCGTCGGAAGACTCCACCGCCCCGGGGCGTCGCGCCCGAGGGGCGCCCCGACGCCGCACCGCCGCCTCTCGGCTCGCGGTCCGCCGGTCGTTCGGATCGCCGCTTCGTCGTGATCGGCACGCTCCTGAACGCGGTGTTCGCGCTCACCCTCGCCTGGTGGGCCGGCACGGGACGCGAGGGCACGCAGCTCGCGCTCCGCATGACGGCCCGGGTCTCGTTCGCCTGGTTCATGCTCGCGTTCCTCGCTTCCCCGCTGCACGCGCTGCGGCCGAGCGACGCGACCCGACGGCTCCTGCGCCGGCGCCGTGCCCTCGGCGTCACCTTCGGCCTCAGCATGG
>JAGWVP010000336.1 GCA_018970825.1 bacterium
CGTAGCGGCCGTCGCTGCGGAAGGTCGCGACCTCGATCTTCTCGCCGTGCTCCAGCACGAGCACGACGCCGAACTGAACGCCGACGGGGACGGTGCGGGGGAAGATCCGCTGGACCTCGGAGGCGGGCGCGGAGGTGGCGACGTCGTAGTCGAGCGGCTCGCGGCCGAGCAGCAGGTCGCGCACGCAGCCGCCCGCGAGGAGCGCCTCGTGGCCGGCTCCGCGCAGGCGCGCGACCACGGTTTCGGCGGCCCGGCGCGCCCGGCGCGGGTCGCGCGCCGGGAGGGCGGTCGCGTCGGATGCGACGCCCGGCTCCATCGTCGGAGCGTCGCACGCCGCCCCGGGGGGCGCAATTTTCGCGGGCTCTTCCGCGACGGCTCCCGCCACCCGTCGGCCATCCGCGGCGGGTTCCGCCCCGGGGCTCAGCGCGCGGGCTTGGCGCCGCCGACCGGTGCCCGGCCCTGGGCCGCCTGCTTCGTGCGCGCCGCCGCGCCCGCCGTCGCCTTGCGCGCGCTCTTCTGCTTCTCGTCACGCTGTTTCGATCGCGGAGACTTGTCACCCATCGGCGTTTCTCCTTTCGGCGACGTCGCGATCCTCGCCTCGACGCGGCCGATCCCGGCCGTTCTCGTCGAGCCAGTCGAGGACCTGGCGCAGGCTTCCCGTCGCGACCGCGACGGTGGTGTCCGCGGCTCCGTAGTAGAGGTGGATCGTGTCGCCGTCGTCGGCGAGCGTCGAGCCGCAGGGAAACGTGACGTTGGGGACGTCGCCCATGCACTCGTAGGGGGCCTCCGGGCCGAAGACCCACGCGTCCCCGCGCAGCAGGCAGTGCTCGGGCCGGTCGAGCGCCATGAGCGCGAGACCGACGCGGTAGATGCTGCCCGACGCCGTCCGACGGACGCCGTGGTAGATCATGAGCCAGCCGTGCGGCGTCTCGATCAGCGGGGGCGACAGGCCCACCTTGTTGGCATCCCACCAGCCTCCCCTGCGCGCGGGGAGGGCAACCCGGTGCCCGCCCCAGTGCCGGAGGTCGGGCGAGAACGAGATCCAGACGTGCGCGCCCGAGTCGGTCATCGGGCGGTGCAGCAGCGCGAACCGACCGTCGATGCGACGCGGCATCACGGCCGCGTCCTTGTCGTCGGGCTGCATGATGACGCCGTATCTCTCGAAGCTTCGGAAGTCCGCGGTGAGCGCGAGCGCCACGGCGGGGCCGGCCTTGCCGAAGGCGGTGTAGGCGACGGCGTACTTCCCGAGCTCCTCGAGGTACGTGATGCGCGGGTCCTCGATGCCCCAGAGTTCCTCCGGGTGGGACTCCGGGTCGGGCAGGAACGTCGGCTCGGGATCGATCACCCAGCCGTCGAGCCCGTTCGGGGAGCGGGCGGCGCAGAGGTGCGAGAGGCCGGTCCGGTCCTCGACCCGGCAGAGCAGCAGCGTCGTGCCGTCGCGCAACCGGGTGGCCCCCGCGTTGAAGACGCTGTGGACGGGATAGGGCCAGTCGCCCGCGCGGAGGATCGGGTTCAGTGGGCTTCGGCGGAACAGGTCGGGATGTCCCCGGGACGTCGTCGTGATCATGCGGCTCCCGCGATCGACGCCGTCGAGGCCGCCGCGCGCATCTCGGAGAGGGCGAGGAGGAAGGCGAGCGTCGACTCGGCTCCCTGGTTTTGGTTCAGCCGGTCGGCGTGGATGCCGTCGCGGCAGCCGCCGGTCGCGGGATCGCAGACCGACTGCTGGAGGTGGTTGCGGCCGAGGAACCAGGCGAAGGCGCGACGCGCGGCCCGCTCCCAGGCCGGGTCGGAGGTGAGGCGCGCGGCCGCGAGACAGCCCGCCACCGTCGCGGCCGCCTCGATCGGCTGCTGGTCGAAGCGCGCCTTCGATCCGCCGCGCGGGTAGAATCCGTCGGAGCCGACGGGCTCGAAGTCGCCCGTCTCGGAGACCTGCAGGTCGACCAGCCAGCGCAGCGAGCGGAGGCCGGTCGCGACCATCTCTTCGTCGCCGAGCCAGCTGCCCGACGCGAGCAGGGCCTGCGACAGCTGCGCGTTCGAGTAGGCCAGCGACTCCTCGAACCAGGGCCAGGCGTCGTCGCCCGTCGTCCGGTGGAGTTCGAGCAGCCGCCGGCCGAGGTCGCCTCCGACCGCCTGCACGCCGACGTCGCCCTGGAACGCGCGCAGGTACTCGTCGATGCCGAGCAGGGTGAAGGCCCAGGCCCGGGGACTCGTGAAGCCGGCGACCGCGGGCAGGGCCGACTGGAAGAGGCGGCCGGCGAGATTCTGCTTGCCCGGGTCCGGCGAGCGGCCGACGACCGTGCCGAGCGCCCAGAGGGCGCGGCCGTGGCTGTCCTCGGACCCGCATTCCTCGAGCCACTCCCGCGAGTAGGACATGAAGTTCCGGAAGCGTCCGTGCGCGTGGTTGAAGGCGTGGCTCACGAAGGCGAGGTAGCGCGCCGCGAGTCCGCGGACGGTCGCCCGGTCGCTCGTGCCCGCATCCTCGATGAGCGCCATCAGCAGCAGGGCGCGGGCGTTGTCGTCGGTGCAGTAGCCGTCTTCGTAGCGCGGCACGCCGTAGATCGCGTGCTGCAGCATCCCGGTCCCGTCGGTCATCTGGCGGACGTGGTCGAGGTTGACCTCGGGCAGGACGGCCGGGCGCACGGCCAGCGTGCGCGCTCGGAACACCGTCCGGCGGCGCTCGGAGTGCTCGCCGCGCGCCCTCGCGAAGCTCTCCATGTAGCGACTCGCCACCGCCGGCCACCGCATCTGCAGGCCGTGGGCCGCCGCTCGCGCGCCGATCTCGCGGCGCTTCACGTCGTCGTCGAGCAGGCCGACGACCTCGGTCGCGATGGCCTTCGGGTCGCGCCAGGGCACGAGGATCCCCCGCCCGTCCGCGAGCAGCTCGCGGGCATGGAGGTACGGGGTCGAGACGACGGCCTTGCCCGCGCCGACCGCGTAGGCCAGCGTTCCCGAGGTGATCTGCGCGGGATTGAGGTAGGGCGTCACGTAGACGTCGGCCGCGGACAGGAAGTCGGAGAGTTCGCGCTGGCTCACGAAGCGGTCGTGGAAGATGACGTTCGAGTCCACGCCGAGTTCCTGCGCGCGGAGCTGGAGCATCAGGCGGTAGGTCTCGCCCTGGCCCTGGCGCACGTGCGGATGCGTCGCGCCGAGGACGACGTAGACGGTCTCCGGGTGCGCCGCGACGATCTCGGGGAGCGCGTCGATGACGTACTCGATCCCCTTGTCGGGCGAGAGCAGCCCGAAGGTGAGCAGCACGTCGCGGCCTTCGACCCCGAGCTGGCGCTTGCCGCACGCGATCGCGGGGGCGTCGGGGATGCCGTGCGGTACCAGGTCGATCTTGTCCCGGCGGACGCCGTGGACCTCGTGCAGGAGGTCCGCGCCCTGCGCGCTCATGACGACGAGTCGCTCGGAGAGCCGCGTGATCTCGTCCATCGCCGCGCGCTGCGGCGCCGAGGGGTCCTGCACGACCGTGTGCAGCGTGGTCACGATCGGCATCCGCAGGTCGCGGAGCAGCGGGAGCAGGTGGCTTCCGGCCTTGCCGCCGAAGATGCCGTACTCGTGCTGGACGGACACCACGGCGACGTCGTTCACGTTCAGGAAGTCGGCCGCCCTTCGATACGAGGCGGGGTCGCTCTCCTCGATCTCGAAGCGAACCCGGGGCGGGTACGCGTAGTGGGCCCCGGGGTCGTTCATCGCGAGGACGAGGCAGTCGACCTCGGGGGATCCCTCCGCGAGAGCCCGGGCGAGATCCGCCGTGAAGGTGGCGATCCCGCACTGGCGGGGCGTGTGGTTGCCGAGAATGGCGATCGTCCGAATGTCTTCCAAGCGTGGACCTTTCCTCGAGCGCGCGGGAGGGTTGGCGCTCGCGGTCGTCACGCCCGACGATCGCGGTGGGGGGGGTTCCTCCACCATGGGCCGATTGCCCAGATCCCACAAGGGGCTCGTCTGCGGATGCGACGCCGAGGTCCGCAGCCCCCGACGGCGTGGTCGGGTGACAGTCCCGGAGGCGGACCCGTCGTGGCGAGCGCCGCGGAGCCGGACCGACGTCGCCGGCTCCCGTCGCCTCCCCGTGTCCGCCGGGCTAGGATCGAGGTCGTGAAGCCACCCGGCGTCGTCGACTTCGACCCGCTCGTCGCGCGCTGGTTCGCCGGCCGCTTCGGCTCGCC
>JAGWVP010000337.1 GCA_018970825.1 bacterium
GCGAGGGTCGGGAGAGCGCCATGGGGCATCGTTGACAGACCGGCGGTCCGAGGGACAGGCAGGGGCCGCCTTGGCGCGCGGGCGCGTCGAGCGGTAGGGTGCGGCTCCATGGCGGCAGAGCGCAGGAGGACGGGAAGGGTGCGCGGCGGACTCCCGGGGATCCGAGGCCCGCGCCGGCGGGTTCGTCTCGCCGCGGTCGGCCTCGCCGCCGCGACTCTCGGCACGGTCGGCGTCGCCCGCCCGGCCCGGGCCGTCACCGTGAACCGCGTGGTCGCGACGGTGGACGGCCAGCCGATCACCGCGCACCAGGTCGACTCCTACATCCGCGCCGCCGGCCAGGCCGACCCCTCGCAGCTCGGCGAGGTCGAGCGTCGCCGTGCCCTCGACTCGCTCATCAACGACATGATCGTGCAGTCGGAGACCGAGAACCTCGGCATGGGCCCGTCTTCCGACGAGATCGACCAGTACATCGACCAGATCAAGAAGCGGAACAACCTCGACGACGAGCAGCTCGACAAGGCGCTCGAGCAGCAGGGGCTCACGCGCGAGCGGTACCGCCAGCAGGTCGGACGCGAGATCCAGCGATCGGCGCTCCTCGCCCGGAAGGTGAAGGCCACGGTCACGGTCACGCCCGAGGACGTGCAGAAGTACTTCGACGAGCACCCCGACGAGTTCGCGACCGCGGAGTCGGTCCGGGTCCAGCACCTGCTGTTCCCCTTCCGCGAGGGCATGAGCGTCCCCGAGGCGGAATCGCTGCTCGCGGAGGCGCGTCGCTCGCAGGAGCGGCTCGCGGCGGGGGAGAAGTTCGACGCCGTCTCGCGCGACGCGGCCGCAGGCCCGGGCCACGCGATCGGAGGCGACCTGGGCGTGATGAAGCGCGGCCAGATGGTGCAGGTGCTCGACGACGCGGCCTTCGGGCTGAAGGCCGGCGAGGTCAGCGCACCGGTGCGGGGCGAGGGCGGGATCCACGTGATCCGCGTGACCGAGCGCATCTCCGCCAAGCCGGCCGACATCGAGCAGGTCCGCGAGCAGATCCGCGAGAAGCTCTACTCGAAGGCCCTCGAGGACCGGTACAACCGCTGGGTCGAGTCCGATCTCCGCAAGTCGCACGAGATCGTGGTCAAGTAGGCGACGCGACCGCGATGCCGGCCCGTCCCGTCCGCGTGGCGATCACGCTCGGCGACCCGTGCGGGGTCGGCCCGGAGGTGGCGCTCGCCGCGGTCCGGGCCGACGCCTCGGGGCGTCCGGCCCGCCGTCTCGTCCTCGTCGGCGATCCCGGTGCGGCCGAAGACGCCGCCCGTCGCGTGAACTCCCGGCTCCGGCTGCTCCCGGTCGAGGCGCAGGACGCGGCGTCGGCGCTCGGCGGCACGCTGCCCGCGGGAGCCGTGCCCGTCGTCGTGCCGTCGCGCGTCCCGGCGCTCGCCGCCTCCCGGCGCCGGCCGGGGAAGCCCAACGTCGCCGCAGCGCGCTCGGCGCACGACGCCCTGCGGACCGCGGTCGACCTCGCCCGCGAGGGCGTCGTCGACGCCATCTGCACCGCGCCGGTCAGCAAGGAGTGGTTCTCCCGGGCGGGCGTGGCCGACACCGGCCACACCGAGATCCTCGCCGAACTCACCCGGTCGCGGGGCGTCCGCCTCATGATGGCGCTCGACGGGCTCCGGGTCGTGCTCGCGACGACGCACCTCGCGCTCCGCGACGTTCCGGGAGCCCTGCGCACGGCCGGCATCGTCGACACGATCCGCACGACGGCCGACCACCTCGCCCGCTGGTGGGCGATCGCGCGTCCGCGCGTCGCGGTCGCCGCGCTCAATCCGCATGCCGGCGACGGCGGCGTTTACGGCGACGAGGAGATCCGCCTGATCGCCCCGGCCGTCGCACGCGCACGCCGGCTCGGCATCGACGCGATCGGCCCGGTGCCGGCGGACGCGCTGTTCTCGGCGATGGGCCCGCGGTGCGACGCCGTGGTCGCCATGTACCACGACCAGGGGCTCATCCCGGTCAAGCAGGCGGACGTGCACCGCGCGGTGAACGTCACGCTCGGCCTGCCGTTCGTCCGCACCTCGCCCGACCACGGCACGGCGTTCGACATCGCCGGCCGGCGTCCGGCCGACCCCCGCAGCATGAGATCCGCGCTCGCGCTCGCGATCGAGCTCGCCGGCCGGCAGCGCCGCGCCCCGCGGCCCACCCGCGCCCGGCGCGACGGAGGAGGCACCCGACGATGAGGATGGACCCGACGATCTTCCGAGAGTACGACCTTCGCGGCATCGCCGAGCGCGACATGGACGCGGAGTTCGCGCGGGCGCTCGGGCGCGCGGTCGCGACCCGGGTGCGCGCGGCGAACCCCGGCGTCGAGAGGCCGGCCATCGCGGTCGGCCGGGACTGCCGGGCGACCTCGGATCCCTACGCCGCGGCGGTCGCGGCCGGCGCGAACGAGAGCGGCGTCGACGTCCTCGACATCGGGATGGTGCCGACGCCGATCGTCTATTTCGCGCTCTTCCGCCTGCCGGTCCACGGCGGGATCCAGGTCACCGCGAGTCACAACGCCTCCGAGTACAACGGCTTCAAGGTCTGCATCGGGCGCGAGGCGATCCACGGCGAGTCGATCACGCGGCTGCGCGGGGAGATCGAGCGCGGCGAGTTCGCCCGGGGTTTCGGCACGACCCGGGTCCACGACATCCTGCCCGAGTACCGCGAGTACGTGACCGGGCAGTTCGGTCGCCTGCCGCGGAGGCTCAAGGTGGTCGTCGACGGGGGCAACGGGGCGAGCGGGCCGATCGCCCCCGGGATCCTGCGGGACATCGGCTGCGAGGTCGTCGAGCTCTTCTGCGATGCCGACGGACGCTTCCCGAACCACCACCCCGACCCGACGGTGCCCGAGAACCTCGAAGACCTGGCCCGGGCGATCGAGTCCGAGCGCGCCGACGTCGGCATCGCCTACGACGGCGACGGCGACCGGCTCGGCGTCGTCGCACCCGGCGGCCGGATCCTCTGGGGCGACGAACTGCTGGTCGTGTTCGCGCGGGAGATCCTCTCCCGCAAGCCGGGCGCGGTCGTCATCAGCGAGGTGAAGTGCTCGCAGCGACTGTTCGACGACGTCGCCCGCCACGGCGGGCGGCCGATCATGTGGAAGGCCGGACACTCGCTCATCAAGGCGAAGATGAAGGAGACCGGCGCCGAGGTCGGCGGCGAGATGAGCGGCCACATGTTCTTCGCGGACCGCTTCCTCGGCTACGACGACGCGATCTACGCGACCTGCCGGCTGCTCGAGATCCTCGCCCGCGGCGACGGCCCGCTGGTCGACCTGCTCGCGGGGCTGCCGCCGGCTTTCAACACGCCCGAGCTCCGCGTGGACTGCCCGGACGAGGCGAAGTTCGAGGTCGTGCGCCGGGTGCGCGACCGACTCGCCCGCGACCACGAGGTCGACGACGTCGACGGAGTCCGGGTGCGCTTCGAAGACGGCTGGGGACTCGTTCGCGCCTCGAACACGCAGCCCGCCCTGGTGCTGCGCTTCGAGGCCTCGAGCGAGGCGTTGCGCGACGCGCACCGTGCAGCGGTCGAGCGCGTGGTCGACGAGGTGCGGTCCGAGGTCGAGCGCCGCGCCTGACCCGGCCGCTCGCGGAGCCGATCGACGGCGGCCGGGGCGAGATGCCTCCGCGCCGACGACCGGAGACCCGGGCCGCCGCGCGTGCCGCGACCTCGCAAGGGTCGGCTCCGCGGGCGCGCGATCGGCGCGCCCGCGGCCGGTGCGGTTCAGTCGCGGATCTGCTGGGCCAGGTAGTTCTGCTCGCCGATCGTCCGGATCAGTTCGATCTGCGATTCGAGCCAGTCGAGGTGCTCCTCCTCGGAGCGCAGGATCTTCTCGAAGAGGTCCCGGGTGCCGTTGTCGTGCGCCGCGACGGCGGTCTCGACCGCCTCGTTGAGCAGCGCGACCGCCTCGACCTCGAGCTCGCGGTCGAGCGACAATTGCTCCGGCACCGTCTCTCCGACCCGGATCTTGTTGTAGCGCTGCATGTTCGGCACGCCCTCGAGATAGAGGATGCGTTCGATGATCTCGTCGGCGTGCTTCATCTCGCCGATCGACTCCTCGTAGTCGTGCTTCGCGAGGCGTGCGAGCCCCCAGTTCCGGCACATCCGCGAGTGGATGAAGTACTGGTTCACTCCCGTCA
>JAGWVP010000338.1 GCA_018970825.1 bacterium
CACGCCGGGCGCAGACGCATCGAAGTCGCGCGGGGTGTTCACCGGGTCGCGCAGGTCGAAGGCGGTGCGCCAGGGGATCGTCGGGAGCCGTCGCCAGAACTCGAGCCACAGCGGGTAACCGATCGCGTCGAGCGAGGCCGTGCCGTCCCAGCGCGAGAGCGCGTCGCAGGCCTCGCTGACGCCCGCATCGTCCTCGCCCGAGCAAGTCGTCGAGAGCACCGCTCCCCGCGCCAATTCGCCCGAGTGGACGTCGGCCGACAGCACGATGTCCTTCAGCACGTCGAGATCGAAGCCCTTCCCCGGTCGTCCGTCGGTGCCGTCGAGCCGGCGCTGCACCTGGAGGATGCCGAGTCGCGTCCGCAGCGAGCGCTCGGTGCGCTCGTCGCCGATCACGCGCGCGTATCCCTCGACCGGCTGCTTCGGGTTCGTGAGCCAGTGGCTGTCGTTCATGTTGGCGACCCAGTCCCGGCGCTCGAGCGTCGGGAGGTGGCCGGGGCCGAAGATGCCGGGAGCGGGTGCGTCGGGGTCGTCGTCCCAACGACAGGCCGAGCGCGAGCCGTCGAGGACCGGCAGCCCCGGCACGACCGCCGCGACCACCGCGCCGATCGGCGGCGTGCACTCCTTCGCCTTCGCGTCGCTCACGTTGGGCACGACGGTGACGTCGCCGTAGTAGGCGTCGCCGTCGGGACCCGACGCGACCGTGTTCACCCACGGCGTGCCGAGGATGCTCGCGTGGAGTCGCTTGAACTCGTCCAGGTCGCGCGCCGTGTTCCAGTGGAAGAACTGCTCGATCATGCGCGTGTTCTCGAGGTTCGCGTCGCGCAGCGCGAAGGCGTTGGCGTCGTTCCAGGCGAGCACGGGCGTGCCCCCGACCGAAATGGTCACCATCGGCCCGTACTCCGATCGCCAGAGCGTGCGCCGCTCGGTCGTGGTCCGGCCGTCGCCCTCGCGGACCTCGATCTCGAGCGGCACGGCTTCCATGTCGCGAACCTCCCCGTCGACCAGGTACTGCGTCGGCCGGCCGGGAACGAGCGAGAGCTGGAAGAGGCCGAAGCGGTAGGCCGTCGAGACCGTGTGGCTCCACGCGACGTGGTCGTTGAAGCCGATCAGCACGAGGGGCACGCCGTAGAGAGACGCGCCCTCGATGTCGATCGTGCCGGGGATCTGCAGGTGGACGACGTAGAGACGCTCGGTACCGTACCAGGGAAAGTGCGGGTTGCCGAAGACGATCGGCTGCCCGCCACGGGTCGCGTCCGGGCCGAACGCGTACATGTTGCTGCCGAAGCGGCGGTCGCGCAGGCGCGCGAGGGGATCGCCCGACCCGGGAGCCTCCGTGCTCGCGGGCTCGTCGGCGGTGGCGGCCGCGGCCGACGCGCCGGGCGGCTGCGCGGTCGCGATTTCGTTCTCGAGCACGGTCGAGCTGGCGATCACGGCGAGCCGAACGAAGCGGCGGAAGAGGTCGTCGGTGGAGATCTCGGACAACCAGGGCGCGCCGGCACAGGCGGCGTGGCGTCCGGGATGCTCGCCCCCTCGCAGTTCCCGCAGGTAGCGGTTGAATCCGTCGACCCAGCCGGCGCCCAGCTCCCGCATCTCGGGCGCCGAGGCGGCCGCGAGGGCCTCCACTCGCGCCGCGTCCGCGGTCAGCTTCCAGAAGAAGTCGCTGTCGACGTTCCGCGCGACGGCGCCCGCCGCCGGGATGTCGTAGCTGCCCTCGCGACCGAACCACTTCGCGCGCTCGCCGCGGATCGTGACGAAGTCCTCCATCATCGTGCAGAGGTTGTCCTCCGCGAACGCGTATCCGTAGCCGTAGCCCAGGCCGCCCCAGTTCTTCGCCCGGACGTGCGGGATGCCGTAGGTCGTGCGCGTCACGGTCGCGTCGCGTCCCGCGGAACCCTCCGGTCCCGAGACCTCCGAGCACGACGCGAGCAGCAGGGCCGCGACGATCGCCACCGCGGGGGGGCAAGCGACGCGTCTCGCGGATCTCGCGAGTCTCGCGGTGGCGATTCGAGTCGCGCGATCGTGCGACGCAGCGGGCGAGGAGCAGGTGATCGGAAACATGTCGCGCCGGTATCACCGCGCGCGGTCGGCGGGAAGCGGGTAGCCCCGCGCACCCCGGGGAAATCTGCTGCGTCCGTCGAAGCCACCTAGGGGTGCCCCCGATCGAAAAATGAGTCGTTCGCCCCCATGCCGCAAGGCGTTTTGCATCTAGCCCGCGCTCGTCCGGTGCCTGAAAAGGAATCGAAGCCGGAACGAACCTCCGGCTCGGGACGTCGAAACGGACGGAGATGGGGCGATGAACACGAAGACGAATGCGAAGGCGATGGCGACGACGACCGCGACCACCGGACACGCCCGGACGATGCGCCGGCTGCGCGGAGGCCGTTTCGGAAAGGCCGCAGGGGTCGCGTTCGCGACGGCGTTCGCGGTGACCCTCGCGGCGACGGCGAGCCAGGCCGGCCCGGTGAAGGGGCGTGCGATCGAGACCGGGCAGGAGGAGACGTTCGGCGCGGTCGGCGACACGACGGCCGGGCTGTCCCGGATCTACACCGACCTCGGCAACGGCGTCGTGAAGGACGTGCGCACGGGCCTCTTCTGGGAGAAGAAGTCGGACGACGACTCGATCCACGACTGGGACCACGTGTTCAACTGGAGCGTCGGGGCCCCGTGGAACACGACCGGGTCCGCGTTCGTGATGATCATCGAGCAGCTCAACACGGAGCCCTGCTTCGCCGGGTACTGCGACTGGCGCCTGCCGACGGTGAAGGAACTCCAGACGATCGTCGACTTCGGCCACAGCGACCCGGCGGTCCCGTCGGTCTTCCACGAGAACTGCACGCCCGGCTGCAAGGTCGAGACCTGCAGTTGCACCCACGCGGAGAACTACTGGACCTCGTCGACGATCAGCGGGGCGCCGGCCTACGCCTGGGGCGTGAACTTCTACTTCGGCAACGACGACTACCAGTACAAGCCCGCCCGGGAGCACGTGCGCGCGGTGCGCGGCGGTGCGGTGAGCGGCACGGCGAACTGACCGGTCTTCGCCGGGTCCTCTCCGGGCGCCGCGGCAACGGCCGCGGACTCGGGTCGAGTCCCGTGCCTGATCCCCCGGTCGGTCGCGGCATCACCGGCGGATCGCTCTTGTCGCGCGGCGCGTGGTCCGCATGGGCTTCCGCCGGGAGGCCCGCGCGATGCGAACGATTCCGACGACGACTCTTCGCTCCGGTCAGATGCTCGCGCCCTCGCGCTGGATCGCGATCCAGAGCCGGATCCGGCCCTTCGCCTTCACCGGCAGGACGCGCCAGAACATGATGAAGGGCGTTCCGTCCTTCTTGTAGTTGATCGCCTTGCCCTCGAAGGCCTTGCCGGCCGACAGGCAGTGGCGCAGGCGGTCGATCACTTTCGGATCGGTTCCCGCGCCCTGGAGGATCCGGGGGGTCTTGCCGAGGACGTCTGCGCGCCGGTAGCCGGTCAGCTTCTCGAACGCGCGGTTCGCGAAGACGATCTTTCCCGCGGGCGTCGCGTCGGTCACGAGGATCGAGTCGAAGCTCCCGTCCGCCACGACCTTGAGCATGGAAAGGGCCGACGCGTCGTCTCCGAGGACTTCTTCGATCGTGGACATGGATTCCTCCCGGTGGTTTTGCGTCTGCCGTTCGCGGCAGCGCGACTGGCCGGACTATGGCCCGGAAAGGGGAATGCGCAAAGCGACCCGGGTGAGCGCCCGCTCGCCCGCGTTCGTGGCGCCGCGTCCGCCGGGATGCATCGCGCCCGCGAATCGAGAGGACCGACCCTCGCGCGAAGACTCAGGCGCCGAGTTCGACCGGCAGGTGCTCGATCCCGGCGACCAGCGTCGAGGCGGCGCGCCGGGGCTCGGTCCCCGGTACCGGGCGGATGCCCGGGTAGCGCGTGACGAGCTCGCGCACCATCGCCTTCAGCTCGGCGCGCGCGAGGTTCGCACCCAGGCAGAAGTGCGGGCCGATGCCGAAGGCGAGGTGCGGATTCGGCGATCGGGTGACGTCGAAGCGGTCGGGCCCTTCCCACGCGTCCTCGTCGCGGTTCGCGCTCTGGTAGAGCATGAGCACGCGGTCGCCCGCGGCGATCCGCTGTCCGCGGATCTCGGTGTCGCGCGTCGCCGTGCGACGGAAGCAGATGATCGGCGAG
>JAGWVP010000339.1 GCA_018970825.1 bacterium
CAGGTTCGGCAGGCGCCAGTCACAGTTGCCGCCGAAGCAGGGAATCGAGTTCAGCGTCGCGAGGAACGTGGTGAACGCCGTGCCGTTCGCCTGCCAGGGCGCACCCGTACTCCACGAGTAGAGGGCATCCACGTCGTGGATCGAGCCGTCGTTGGTCTTCTTCTCCCAGATGAGCCCCGTACGGTTGTCCTTGATCATCCCGTCGCCGAGGTCGGTGAAGAGCCTCGGGAGGCCCCGGCGAAGGTCCCCGTCGCTCCCATCTCCGTAATTCGTCGCCTGCCCGGTCTTGAGGGTCCGGCCCTTGGTCAGTCCTGCGTCGGCTCGCGTCGTGGCGAGCGCGAAAAGGGCAAGGGTTGCGAGAGCGATTCTGTTCATGACGGGTCCTCCCCTCGAGAAGATGCCAGAGAAGTCCCACGCGAGGGAAGCCGATCCCTTCGCACGGCCCGAGAAACCGCACGGGCCCGGAATGAGCGACGAGCCGCCGTGGACCGCGTCCCGTTCGGCTCCGAGGGCCTTCCAGTGGCCTCGGAGTTGGCACCTATTTGGCACCAGGGGGATCTGCCGGCGGAGATTCTGCAGTCAGATCAAGGAGATGCGCCCGCCCAGAATCGAACTGGGACTTAGGGTTCCGGAGACCCTCGTGATATCCGTTTCACCACGGGCGCGATCGGCGGACCCCCGCTCCTAATACACCGGGCCTCCCGGCGCCATGCCCCCCGTGCGGGCGGCCGCACGGCGACCCGGCTCCTCAGCGGAAGTGGCAGTAATTGCAGCCGCCGCCGCCCTGCCCGACGATCATGGGGTCGTTGGACGGGTCGCCGTCGCGGTAGGCCGCGATCCGCTCGTCGACGGTCGCGATCCGCTCCTGGACGACCGGCCGCATCGACCAGTTCGTGATCGAGGACACGGCGTCGCTGAAGCCGTAG
The DNA here is from genome assembly GCA_018970825.1 of bacterium. Lineage (GTDB taxonomy): Bacteria > Desulfobacterota > Binatia > UBA12015 > UBA12015 > REEB422. The sequence continues at coordinate 927 of JAGWVP010000339.1, forward strand.
TACTCGATCGCCTTCGCCCGGTCTCCGGCCTTGGCGTAGATGTCGCCGAACAGCAGGAAGGTGCCCTCGCCGTTGTGAGGTGCGCGGCCCTCGTTGCCGCAGATCTTCGGCGTGCACGCGTCGAGCATCGTGAGCCCGCGCTCGATGTAGTCGAGCGACTCCTTCATGAGGTCGTGATCGCCCGGCACGGTCGGCGGGACGACACCCACGAAGTCGAAGCTGTTGAAGAGGAAATTGAGCTTCATCGACTCCCGGAGCACGCGCAGCCCGTCCTGGACGATCGCCGGGTCGCCGAGGATCAGCCCCTCGTCGTAGCGGGCGGCCCCGTGGAAACCGGGGATCCTCGTGTCCTCCGGGACGAGCACGACCGCACGCTCGAGTGCCTCGCGACCGAGCGTCACCTGCTGCTGCACGAAGCGGCTCGGGTGGGCGGGGTCCGTCCAGTCCTGCGCGACGCGCCAGAGGTGCATCATGCCGAGCAGGAACCAGGGCCGGCCCTCCTGCGGCTTCTCGCGCGTCGCGGCGCGCAGCCACTCGATCGCCTGCTCGTCGCGGATCGCGACCCCGTTGAGCGTCTCGTAGAAGGCCTCCTCGCCGGCCGCGGCGAAGCCGCCCGGCGGCGGTGCGCCCGGCCCGGGGGAATCGCCGCAGCCCGCGGCGAGGGAGAGCACGAGGGCCGCGAGGAGCGAGCCCGCGATCGGAAGGATGCGCGCGATCATGGGGCCTTCGCCTATCGCGACGCGGCAGGGCGAGTCGAGAGGGGATCGCGACGCCGCGACCCGAGCGCCCGCGGCACCCGGGTCGCAGCGCAGGCGTCCTCCGCGCGCCCCTCCCCGGAGCGAGCGGTCACGTTGGTCCGATCGGTCGGGCTCTGCTACCTCGCGCCCCGATGCCCGCCCCGGATGCCGACCGGCCCCACGTCGTCCTCGACCGGGTGAGCATGGCCTTCGACGAACGGCCCGTGGTCGACGGGCTCTCGTGCTCGTTCCCGCGCGGCCGGGTGACGGTGATCCTGGGCGGCAGCGGATCGGGCAAGACCACCCTGCTCCGCCTCGTCGCAGGCCTGCTGCGGCCGACCTCGGGCCGGATCGAGATCGACGGCACCGACGTGGCCGCCCTCCCCGAGTCCGCCCTCGCCCCGGTCCGGGCCCGGATCGGCATGCTGTTCCAGGGAGGGGCGCTGCTCGACTCGCTCAGCGTGGGCGACAACCTCGCCCTCCCGCTGCGAGAGCGGACGCGGCTCCCCGAGAAGCGCATCGCCGAGATCGTCGCCGCTCGCCTCGACTCGGTCGGGCTCGACGACCGGGTCGCACGCCTGCTGCCGGGCCAACTCTCGGGCGGCATGCTGCGCCGCGTGGCGCTCGCGCGCGCGATCCTGCTCGACCCGGAGATCCTGCTCTGCGACGAGCCGTTCTCGGGCCTCGACCCGATCTCGGTGAAGCGCATCGAACTCCTGCTCTCGCGCCTGAACCGCCATCACGGCATGACGATCCTCATCGTCTCGCATCACATCGCGTCCACCGTCCGTCTCGCCGACCGCGTGCTCCTGCTGCTGCCGGGTCGCGCGGTCGCGGGCTCGCCCGGCGAGCTGCGCGCGAGCCCCGACCGCGAGATCTCGGGCTTCTTCGACGAGGACCTCGACGAGTCGCTCGAGCCGAGCGGCGTCGCGACCCGCCTCGATCCGCTCGACGCAGAGCCCCGCGCCGACGGAAGCACCCCGGGCTGATGCGGATGCTCGACGCGATCCGGGAGCTCGGGTTCCGCTCGCTGGGCGTCGTCGCCCACCTGGGACAGCTCCTGCTCTTCCTCCTCTCGATCCTGCGGGCGAGCCTCCTGCCCTTGCGCCCGCGGCGCTGGCTGGAGGAGATCTGGGGCCAGGGCGTCCTTTCCCTCGTCATCATCTGCGTCTCGGGGCTCGCGGTCGGCATGGTGCTCGGGCTCCAGGGCTACAACACGCTGGTGCGGTTCGGCGCGGAAGGCTCGCTGGGCGCGGTCGTCGGCCTGAGCCTGATCCGCGAGCTCGGCCCGGTGCTGGCGGCCCTGCTCGTGACCGGGCGCGCCGGGTCGGCGACCGCCGCCGAGATCGCGAGCATGGTCGCGAGCGAGCAGATCGACGGGCTCCGCATGATGTCGATCGACCCGGTGAACATGGTGGTCGCCCCCAAGGCGCTCGCGCTCACGGCGGTCATGCCCGCCCTCTCCACCCTGTTCATCCTGTTCGGGATCGCCGGCGCCTGGCTCGTGGGCGTCGGCCTCATGGGACTCGACGGGGGTGTCTTCTTCTCGAGCCTGAACAACGCGGTCCGATTCGAGGACGACGTCCTGGGCAGTCTCCTGAAGGGCTTGATCTTCGGCGCGCTGATCGGTCTGATGGCGACGTTCCGCGGTTATCACGCCCGGCCGAACGCGGCCGGGGTGAGCGCCGCGACGACTTCGACCGTCGTGGTGACCTCGGTGGCGATCCTGATCGTGGACTACTTCGTGACCGCTCTCTGGGGGTTCCAGATTTGATGACCCGCTCTCCCCTGCGCGACCTCGCGGCAGGGCTCTTCGTCCTCCTGGGGCTCGCCGCGATCGCGTGGCTCTCCTTCCGCGTCGGCACCCATCCGTTCGCGACGCGGGGAGGACTCCGCCTGCATGCCTCCTTCGACCAGACCGGCGGCCTGAAGAAACGCGCCCCGGTCGAGATCTCCGGCGTCCGCGTCGGGCAGGTGACCGACATCGGGCTCGGCAAGGACTTCCGGGCGCGGGTCGAGATCGACGTCGATCCCTCGCTCGCGCTGCCGGTCGACACGTCGGCTTCCATCGTGACGGCCGGGCTGCTCGGCGACCGCTACGTCTCGCTGCAGCTCGGGGGCGAGAGCGAGAACCTGAAGTCCGGCGACGAGATCTCCTTCACCGAGTCCGCGGTGATCATGGAGCGCCTGATCGGCAAGATGGTGCACAACGCGAACGTCGGAGACGGCGGGAAGGGCGCGGCGAACGAGTGACCGCATCGGCACACCGCGGCTCGACGAACCGGCCCGTTGCATGGGCTCTCCGGATCACGATCGCCCTCCTCCCCGGACTGCTCGGCCCCGCGACCTGCGTGCGCGCCGCCCAGACCGAGGACGCTGCCCTCCCCGTCCCGCCCGGGGTGTCCGAGCCGACGCCCGGGGCGGCGGCCGCCGCGCGCGCGGCCGGTGATCCGCTCGAGCCGATGAACCGCGCGGTCTTCACGTTCAAC
>JAGWVP010000340.1 GCA_018970825.1 bacterium
GACGTCGTGCTCGCACCGCGCGGCGGGATCGCGATCCTGCCGTGGGACTTCGCCCCGACGGTGGCGGCGGCCGCCGCGTCGTACGCGCCGCGTGCCCTGCTCGCGCCTGCGAGTGCGCTCGGTCGGGAGATCATGCCGCGGCTCGCGGCACGGCTCGGGGTCGGGCTCACCGGCGACGCGATCGGCGTCGAGCTCGCGTCGGACGGCGGACTTCTGCAGCTCAAGCCCGCGTTCGGGGGGCAGGTGCTCGCACCGATCCGTTCGCGCACGCGTCCGGAGATGGCGACGATCCGGCCCGGGATGCTCGAGCCGGCGAGGCCGGACGTCCTCCGGGAGCCCGCGTCGGTCGTCGAGGTGGAGGCCGTCGCGGCCTCTCCGTCGGTCGCGGGACGGAGGATCGACTGGGCTCCCGAGGTCGACGACGACACGGCCGCCCTGGACGCCGCGCCGGCCGTGGTCTGCGTCGGCTTCGGCCTCGGCAAGGAAGCGGTCGAGGATGCCCGGCGTCTCGCGCGCGCGATCGGCGCAGCCGTGGGCGGGACCCGGCGCGTGTGCGACGCGGGCTGGCTGCCGCGCCAGGCGCAGATCGGCATCTCGGGCCGCAGCGTCGCGCCGGCGCTCTACCTGGCGCTCGGCGTCCGCGGGTCCTTCAACCACGTCGTCGGGGTCGGCCGCGCGGGCGCCGTCCTCGCGGTGAACCGGGACCCCGCCGCGGAGATCTTCGCGTCGAGCGACCTCGGGATCGTGGCGGATGCGCCCGGGTTCTGCCGCGCGCTCGTGGACTCGCTCGAGAGGGACTGAGCCGAGGGGGCCGGGCGGGAGCGACGACGCCGTCGCAAGCCGACGTGCCCGGGATGTGGTAGGGTCGCCCGATTCCGGCGGCCGGCCGGCAGGCGTCCCGACCCTTGAGCAGTCCTCCTTCATGGCCGAACCCGCCCGCCCGGGGCGGAACGGCGAACCCGCCCGGCGAATGGAACGGCACCCCGGCTCCGTCGGTGGCGTCCTCGTCCCCGATCGAGCTCCGCGACGTCGTCGAGACCGGCCGGCCCGTCGACGCGCGACGGTCGCGGTGGTGGATCAAGTGGGTCGCGCTGGCGGGTGCCGTCGCGGGCCTTCGCCTCGCGGTGCCGACGGTGCTCGCACCGCTCGTCGCGCGGCGTCTCTCGCAGGCTCTCGGTGCCGAGGTGCGGGTCGGCGACCTCGGGTTTCGACCGCTCGACGGAGTCGTCACGCTGCGCGACGTGAGGGTGACGCCGCAGGCGGAGCCCTCGGGCGGGAGTCCGCTCGCACCGATCGTCGCGGAGCGGGTGCGCGCCGACGTCCAATGGCTGCCGCTGCTCCACAAGACGTTGCGGCTGCGGGAGCTGCTGCTCGACGGGGCCCAGGTCGAACTCGAGCGGACGCCCGACGGCCGGCTCGGGCTCGCAGGTGTCGCCGACGCGGATCCCTCGCGTGGTCTTCCCGAGCAATGGGGGTTCGAGCTCGACCGCGTCGGCCTGCGCGACTCGACGGTCCGCCTGCGCGATCCGGCGGCGGTCGGGGCCAAGCCGTTCGAGGTCCGGGTGCGCGAGGGCGAGATCTCCGGGTTGCGTCGGCGTGCCACGGCCTTCGGCCGTTCCGCGAACATGAGGCTCGATGCGGACGTCGGGTCGGGTCGGCTCGCCTCCTACGGCCGATACGACCTCGGCGACGACGGTCTCTCGGTCGATCTCCGCACCCGGATGAAGAACGTCCCGGTCGCCGAGGCGATCGCGAACCTGCCCGACCTCGGTTGGGGCGAGGTCTCCGGCCTGCTGTCCGGGGTCGTTCGCTGGCAACGCGACCCCGAGCGCCGCGACAAGGTCTCGGGGCGCGTCGTCCTGCGCCGCGGCGAGATTCGCGTCCCGACGTTCTCGGGCCCCGCGTTCGGCGAGCGGCGCGCCACCGCCGACATCGAAGCGGTCGACCTGGTCGAGCGCCACGTCGGCATCGGCAACCTCGTCCTGCAGGGTGCTTCGCTCGCGGTTCGGCCGGACGCGAGCGACCCGGTGCCGTTGTTCGGTCCGGGCGAGGCTCCATCGACCCCGCCCGCGCCCACCCGGGCGGCGAGGCGCCGGGGGCGGGCCACGGACGACGAGGACGGCGACGACAAGGCGCCGCCGTGGGTGTGGATCGTGAAGAAGTTCGACACGCCGAACGGCCGGATCCGCTCGGTCACCGCGACGGGCATCGTCGAGGCGCGCGCACGCGCCTCGGGCGAGAACGTGGGCCCGCGCGCGTACTGGTCCCCGGTCAAGCTCCGCGTCTGGAGCGGGGAGGGCGCCGCCGTCTTCGACGGCACGGCGCGCATCGGGCGACACTTCGCTGCCGAGGGCCGCGTGACGGCGGGCGGCGTCGACCTGGGACACCTCGCCCGGGCCGCCGGGGTGCACGGTGCCGAGTGGATCCAGGGCGGCAGGCTCGCGGCCGACCTGAACGTCCAGCTCGACACGGGAGAGCGCGAGGGCCAGCCGCTCGATGCGACCGGGCCTGTCCTCCTGAGCGAGGTCTTCCTGTCCGGGCCGATCCCGGGCGAGTTCTCCGCCGGGGCGACCGAGGCGAGCCTCTCGGTCACCGGCATCCAGCTCCGCGGGCGGGGTGCGAAGCCCTCGCCGGTGAGCGCCCTGCGTTGCACCGACGTGCGCGTGCAGGAACCGTGGCTCGTCCTCGAGCGCACGCCTGCAGGCTTGACGGTGCCCACGGCCGCGGAGGACCTGGTCGGACCGTCGGCACCCGCGACCTCGACGCCGACTCCCGTCCCGGCGGCGACACCGAAGCCGTCTCGACGCCGGAAGCCGTCGAAATCCGAGGGGACGGCAGGGGGAGAGGCGGGTGGTGACGTCGCTCCGCCGGCATTCGAGGAGCTCTCCCCGCAACTCGTACTCGCCGGGCTGCGCATGGCGAACGGCCGGATCGTCGTGGTCGACCGCGTGCCCCAGCCGCCGGTCGTCTGGGACGTCGCCCGGGTCGACGGCGTGGGGCGGGACGTTCGCGTGCCGTCCCCCGCGGTCGACGGGTTGCGCCTGACCGGACACGACTCCCGCTTCGGCGACGTCCAGCTCTCGGTGCGGCGCGGCGAGCGGCGCGACGGTTGGGACTTCGCCGCCCAGGGCATGCTGCTCTCGGCGGCCGCGCCCTACCTGCAACTCGCCGGCCTGCCGTTCCGCTTCGGGGGCGGCACCGGGTCCATCGACACCCGCGTCTCGGTGGGCGAGTCCGACTGGACGGCCGACACGGAGATCACGCTGCGCGACCCGCGCTTCCTCGGGTCGGTCGGCGCGCTCGAGGACGCGATGGGCCGGCCGATCTCGCGCGCGGTCTTCGAACTCCGCGACGATGCGGGCAACCTCACCCTGCAACTGCCCCTGTCGTCGGTCGACGCGGCGAAGCCCGCGGCTCTCGTGCAGGCGATCGGGAAGTCGGTGCGCGACGAGATCCGGCGCATCGCGCTCGAACCGCCGCGGCCGCCCGTGCAGGCGCCTGCGCCCGACGACGAGGAAGACGCCCCGGCGAAGCCGACGTCGCAGACCGTACCTCGTCCCGCCCCGACGCCGTCTCGGCGCCGGGCCGAGGTGGCCCGGGTCGACGTCGTGTTCCCGCCGGGGCGCGCGGACCTGAACCAGCTCGGCGTCGAGCAGGTGTCGTCGGTCGCGAAGGCCCTGCTTTCGCGGCCGGAGCTGCTCGTCCAGCTCTCGGTCGCGATCACGCCGGAGGACCGACGCTGGCTCGCCGAGCAGGCGCTCGGGCAGGAACTCGCGCGACCGGACGCCCTGCGCGGCGTCCTGCGGGCGTTCGGCGTCGGTGCCGCCCGGGAGCGCATCCGGGCCGCGCTCGTGGCGCGCGCCCAGGGGCTTCCGGGCCTCCTCTCCGCGGAGGACGAGGAGGAGCTCGGCGAATATCTCTCCGAGCGGCCCGCCGTCGGCGCCGCCGAGGTCCACTCGTTGCGCGAGGCGCGAATTTCCCGCGTCGCGAACCGCCTGTCGGACTACCACGGCATTTCGCGACGGCGGATCGAGGTCGAGCGCGGCGAAGCGTCCGGCCCGGCCCAGCCGGCCGTGCGCGTGTCGGTGATCGACGACACGTCGCGCGCGGCCGCCCCTGCGCCCGCGGCCCAGGGGCTTCCGCGCGAGC